>NZ_JAEINN010000004.1 GCF_016342405.1 Maridesulfovibrio ferrireducens
TATTCATCCTCCTTGAATGGGAGGAAGTATGTCATATGAGAAAATTAATGGAAGATGCAGCCGTCTGGACGGTTACTTTTATTCTTTCAAGGTCAGGGGCTGAAACGTTGGCAAAAGGGCATTCGCCTATGGCCGGTGAAATCCATATACGGTAGAGGCTTTCTTCTCTTTTCCATGATTTTGCAGATTTATTGGATTCTGCTTGTGGTCGATAGAATTGTGTCCATATTTCATCAAAAGTAATGCCTTTATCTTTCTCTGCCTTTTCGCGGGTTTCTTTTTCCTTGAGGGCGGCGGTGGCCATTTCTTTTTTCTGTTTCAGGGTCTGTGGAAATTTACCTTGGGCCTGACTGACTTTAAGCTCACTCAGAATATTAGCTGCATCCTGAGCTTTGAACCCATTGCTTGCCCAACCTATGGGCTCGGTTTTGGTCTTGCCATCCTTACCTCCATTTTCTGTACAACTCCTGTACAACTTTTTTAAGAGATGGATAATGATCACAAGTGATAATAAGTGAAACTTATCCAGTTAAAAAGTTAGTTAAAACAATGGTTAACTGAATTTTTGAGAAGATGTGTGATTTCTTCTGAAACCCAATAAAACGGACTAAAAACCCGCCGGTAGTAATACCATGAGAGTTCAATTCTCTCTCCCGGTAACAGATAAATCAAGGGTTTACAGTTTAACGACTGTAAACCCTTTTTTTGTGCGTGGTGTTCTGTAGGGTCTACACCAAACAAAGGGGCAGTTGCCTAGTTAGTTATGTTGTATTTCATTTGCTGAAAGAGACCGAAAGCGAACTGAATACCATCACCAGCGATATGGGCAGCCATCTTTAGAAGCGCAGGAACAAAGATTGAAGCAGCAATATCAGAGAATCGCCGAACAAGGGCAAAGGATAGCCGAGTTGGAAAAGGAAGTGCAAGGTTGCCTAGACTTGCAGAGCGGATTGGATGGTGCGTTGAAGGAGTTGGGGCGGTTGTGCGGGCGGTGAGGAAGTCTGTTCGGAGAGGGATGGGGATGTAAGTTGCCGATGATACAGGGCTTCGAAGGTTTTCTATGATTTATCGGCGTTATCTTTAAAAGTTGAAAATAGTTTAATACGTGGACAGTAGAATGGGAGACAGAGTAAAGAATGGCATCATATGGATTTGATTTGAATTTTAAACACAATTTCGGAGATTCTGAGGATGAAAATATTTCTTGTTTCGTGTGTTAAGATAAAACAAAGTGTTCCCTGTGAAGCTGGAAAAATGTACACATCAGACTGGTTTAAGAAAGCCAAAGCGTATACAAAAAAACATTGTGATGAATGGTATATTTTGTCTGCAAAGTATGGCCTTTTGCGTCCTGATGAGATTGTAACGCCGTATGAAGAAACTCTATTAAAGAAAAGGAAAGTAGAACGCTTGAAGTGGGCTGATATGGTAATTACTGACCTTTATAAAATTATATCACCGCAGGATGAAGTAACAATTCTCGCTGGTCTTAACTATCGAGAATTTCTGACTCCATGGCTTGAAGAACGTGGAAACAAAGTTATTATTCCTTTAGAGGGTCTTGCCATTGGGAAACAAAAGAGGTGGTTTAATGAAAATAAATGATCGTGTGGAAGACATTTCAAGACTTTACGGAATTCTTGATGAGCTTGAGGGACGTCTCGGAGGAAAGCAAGAACTTTCAGTATGTAATGGGCGTATGAAGTGGCCGAGACAAGGTGTTTATCTCTTCTTTGAAAAAGGAGAAGAAAGGACGGGCAGTGGGAGCGGGCTCCGGGTTGTTCGTGTAGGTACTCATGCTGTTTCTATCGGTTCAAAATCAAAACTCTGGAATCGTTTGAAACAGCATAAAGGCAATACTGGGAATGGTGGCGGTAATCACCGGGGTTCTATATTCAGATTGAATATTGGAATGGCTCTTCAAAAAACTGGAAGAATAGCTTCTACCTGTTCATGGGGAAAAGGTTTATCTTGCAGCTCAGAAGTGAGGGGTGTTGAACTTGGGGCAGAGAAGATTGTTTCTGAGTACATGGGAGAGATGCCATTTTTGTATGTCTGCGTCGAGGATGAACCCAGCAAAAACAGCGATCGAGCTATTCTTGAAAAGAATCTAATAGGTTTGCTCAGTAATTACGAACATTCGCCAATTGATCCACCAAACAAAACTTGGCTTGGCAGTAGCTGTCCCAAGCCTGAAATTCGTTTGTCTGGGCTTTGGAATTCTAATTATGTCGAATCGGATTACGATCCACTTTTTCTTGATTTGTTGGAGCGTTATGTTAAGGCGATGTAAAACAAGTTTTAGGGGCTGTACCAGATAACTCCTCTAGGTTATCTTTATGGCAATGAGAAAAAGCCGGTGAAAGAAAGAAAAGCAGCTTCGTTTAATAGAGCATTTCGTTGCTGGAACTACAGATCGTTGTGCTGCTGATCTTGTCGGCGTGAACGTTAAAACTGCTGCTTACTATTTTCACATGCTCCGAGAAATCATCACCGAAGAGTCCAAGAATGAAGGATTACTTTCTGGTGAATTCGAGGTGGATGAAAGCTATTTTGGTGGTAGGCGAAAGGGCAAGAGAGGACGAGGCTCAGCAGGAAAAGTTCAGCCTGATAGCATCAGTTTACTCTGACTACTGGCGAGGATATAATGTTTTGGATGTTTCTGAGTTCAAGCACTTTAGAATCAACCACTCAAAACTGTTCGCTGACAGTCACAACCATATCAATGGAATTGAGAAATTTTGGAACCAGGCCAAGCGTCACATGAGAAAATTTAATGGTATCCCAGCCAAACATTTTCCTTTATTTTTAAAGGAATGTGAGTGGTGTTTTAACAACAGTAATTCGCTAAGTTCGTTTAACCAATTGAAACAGTGGCTTAAGATGTATATGGACTAGTTGTCTGGTACAGCCTCAAGTTTTATTATGAGCGGACCTAATTAAAATGTTAAACAAAAAACGGATCGTTTGTTTTTCGTTTAACATTTTAGCATTGTATAGTAATTAAGACTTAGCTAAAATAATAAATATGCCAACCTATCACCCACCCCACACAATAACCCCAACCATCGTAAATCTGATATCCCAGATAAGCGAGGTAGTAGGGCGTTTGACCGTCCTTACCGATAATTCAAAGGAATTGCGGCTAAGGCGCATCAATCGAGTGCGCACTATTCGCGGTTCTTTAGCTATTGAAGGGAACAACCTAAGCGAAGAGCAGATTACTGCGATTCTGGACGGCAAAAGGGTAATAGCCCCGCCCCGTGAAATTCAGGAAGTTCGTAACGCCATTGCTGCTTATGATCAGTTCGGTAGTTGGTCGGTGGAGCGGGAAGCTGACTTGCTTGAGGCACATAGCGTGCTTATGTCCGGACTGATAGATGAGGCTGGTGCTTATCGTCACTCCGGTGTCGGCGTGATTGCGGGTGAAAGGGTAATTCACATGGCCCCGCCTGCGAAGCGAGTTTCTATTTTAATGCAGGATCTTTTTGGATGGCTTGCCGCTACTGACGATCATCCGCTAATAGCAAGCTCAGTTTTTCATTACGAATTTGAATTCATACATCCTTTCGCAGACGGCAACGGTCGTATGGGCCGTTTGTGGCAGACACTTATTTTGAACCGCTGGAATCCTTTGTTTGCAGATATCCCGGTCGAAAGTCTGATCTATGAGCACCAAGAAGAATATTACGACGCTCTACAACAGAGCACAGATAAAGCTGATTCAGCTCCATTCATCGAGTTCATGCTCAGGATGATTTTGGATGCTATTGCATCTGCGACCCCCCAAGTTGGCCCCCAAGTTACCCCCCAAGTTAAGGCGTTGGTAGAAGCCATTTCAGGCGAAATGAGCCGTGATGAGATTCAAGCTGTTTTGGGTCTGAAAGATCGTAAGTCATTTAGAGAGCTTTATCTCAAGCCAGCTCTAGAAGAAGGGCTTATTGAAATGACTATTCCTAGTAAGCCTAATAGTAAGTTGCAGAAGTACCGTTTGACTGAGAAGGGGCAGCGGGCATTTCGTGGTCTATAGTTGCCTCACCATGTGTTATGGCTTTTTCTTGACTTCAAAGTGCTTTCCTCCGAGGTAGATAATTTCATATTTGTAAGTTTTATAGGGAGGCCAGTTTAATTGTCTTATCTGCTGAAAATATGCTTTTATATTATTCCCTCTAACTTCTGGGCATTTTCGCCAAAAAGATGGCGTAATATTGAAATTTGATTGTTCTTCTGTTTCATTGAAAATTAAGGTTATTTTTCCTGCATATTCCGGGTCTATATTCTCAGCTATACATTTGCGTAGTTCAGGAGAGCGAAAGCCATATGTAATGTCTTTTGCTGCTGTTTTCCATGAGGATGCGATCATTTTATTCTCCGTGTAGTGGTTTTCAGTGTTTCTTAGGTGCGAGAAGTTTTTTCTCGTAGAGAGTTTGTACCTTTAATTTGCATCTTTTGATACATATCCCCCACAACCTCACTTGCCTTCATCATGGCATCATCACGCAGGTGTGCATATCTTTGAACCATTGACGGTGTTTTATGGGTGAGCAGTTTTTGCAGAGTGTACATGTCTACTTGTCCCGAACTGGCGAGGGTAGAGGCAAAGAAGTGTCGCAGTCCGTGCATAGGACGAAAATCTTTGGCCAGTCCTGCATTGTCAGATATACGCCGAAAGGGAATACGCATTTCTTTTGTTGGGCCGTTATCTCTACCGGGGAAAATGTATTCGCTGATCAGTTCCATCTTTTGGGTCTTTGAGTGTGATGAAGCCACGATTAAAATCAATGTCATTCCATCTCAGCTTAAATATTTCGCCTTTTCTCATGCCTGTATAGAGGGCCATAAGCGTCATGTTCGCCGCAGGTTTATTCGATGAGGTTTCAATGGCTTCCATGAGTGATGAAAGCTGTCTGGGCGTGAGTTCTTCAGTTTTGATGTTCCGGGAACAGGCCGCGATCCTGTGCTTGCGGCTTTGTTTCCGTTTAAGATAATTAAATTTTATTATGATTGTATTTAGCACTATACCTCTTTAATCTCTCCCATAATGCTTTTTTGTTTGAGAAAGGCTGAAATTAACTTTTATCATGGGGTCGTGAGCTATGAAAAACAGTTTCCGTATACTTGCATCTGTCTTTTTATTTATGTTTTTACTTTCCATTTCAACCATATCTACTGCAACCGCCAAAATGTCCATTCCTGACGATTGCCCATGCAAAGGGTCGATTACAAATCTTATTGATGCGTACAATAGTGATAAGGTCTTTAAGGTGCATATTGATGAAGCATTCAAAAATATGCAGCCCGTCCCGGAAGGATACAGGAAAGGTGGAAATCCTTGGATCGGAAAATCTTTTGCCGACCTGATTCCGTTTTTTGTGGAGTGGAGTTCATTTCTACCGGAAGCAAAAGGCAGTGAGGATAACGCACTTAAATATATCGAACAGATGGATCTGTTTGCGTATAAAAATCCATTTGGCAGAGTGGCTTTCCAGACTTCGCCGGGAGTTGAGATTTTTAACCGCTTTGCGAGTGAACGCGGTGATTTTTTATCCAGCAGTGCTTCTACAAAAAAAGTAGCTAAATGGCTTGCTGATCCCCGCATTGAAAGTGAAGAATACGTTTTGCCTGATCCCGCAGCCGCTGACGGCGGGTTTAAGTCTTATAATGAATTTTTTTCCCGCAAGTTTAAAGATATCAATAAGGTTCGTCCGCAGACTATGCCGGACCGGGATTATATCATTTCTTCACCGACCGATGCTACTGTGAATTCCATCCCTGTAAAAATTGTAGACGGAACCACTAAGCTTAGTACTAAAGGTACTCAGGAACTGAATATTAAGGAACTGCTGGACGGATCACGCTATTGGAAGAAGTTTGTAGGTGGCACGGCTCTGTCTTGTGTCCTGATGCCTAATACTTACCATTATTACCATGCTCCAGTCGGCGGTCAGGTTCTTGAAACCCGTCTTGTGGATGGAGCATTGGTGGGTATGGAAGAGTTTGTTAAATTCGCTCCGGCTCATGGTAATGTAGGGGCTCCCGGAGCAAGTTTCGGTGCGTTTGAAAGCTATGCGCGCGGTTATTTTATCATAGATACCGGAAAATACGGTTTGGTAGGAGTTATTCCGGTAGGACTCAGCACTGTTGGATCAGTTGTGTTCGAAGATAAGTTCCTCAAAGCGGACGGTCCAGTCGCCATCAACCGCGGTGATGAACTGGGACATTTTCTTTATGGTGGGTCTCTGGTCATTTTGGTTTTTGAACCCGGACAATATGGTTCCGATGCTATTAAGGTTCGTTTGGGAAATCAGATCGGTATTTTTGATACCAGCTCAAATAAATAGTGTTTGAGAAATCAAAAACCGAGTACAATAATAAAAAAGCCACTTTCCATACCGGAAAGTGGCTTTAAATAAGAACTATACAGCTAAATACTACATACCTGTCATCGCTTTTACTTCTTCAAGCGATTTTTCCATTTTCTGAAGACCGTCATTCATCATCTGCATGCCGCCGGCAGTACCATTTTTCATCATGCCCATACCTTTCATCATTTCCATCATGCCTTTGTTGGCGTTACCCATGGAATTTTTTATCATGGACTGGTGAGGGTCGCCTTCAGCTCCTGTTTCAATCATTTTCATACCGTTGTGCATCGGCATCATTTCTTTATTCATCATCCCCATACCTTCATTCATTGTGGCAGGATCGTTCATGAGTTTGGCTCCATGTTTCATATGAGCAATCCCTTTTTCCATCATGCCGATTCCGTCATGCATTGAACCTTTCATCTCTTTTTTTCCGTGGTTGGAATGGTCCATATTCATATCCATGGCAAAGGCTGCTGTGGACATCGCAATAATGAATGCTACCAATATGCTGATGTTTAAAATCTTTTTCATTGTTAACTCCCTTAGCGTGTTGAGTTGTTATTTGTTTATTTTTTTGACGACCACAACAGTGAGATCATCTTCTTGTTTGTCTCTTCCCGTAAACGTATGCACAGCTTCGAAAATGCTATTCACAAGTACTTCTGCAGGTGAATTCTTTTCAGAATCAATTACTTCCAAAAGCCTCTGTTTTCCGAAAAAATCTCCCTTTTCATTAGAAGCTTCCCAAATACCATCTGTTCCAAGAATGAGAATCTGTCCTTCCTTCAAATCGGCACAGTAATTCTCCATATAAGTAGCTTCTTCAACAGCTCCGAGGGCTATTCCCTGTCCCTCAAGCTTAATAAAATCATCTTTGCCGGGATCAAATATCAAAGCCGGTTCGTGCCCGGCCCGTACCCAGCGCAATTCGTTCTTGTCAGGGTCCAGTTCAACCATGATCATGGTCATGAATTGTCCCGTTTTATAAGTATCTTCCGCAACCAGCTTGTTAACATCGGTTAAAACTTCTCCAAGAGTTCCGCCGCTTAAAGTCCTTGCGCGCACATAGCCTCGTATGGAGCCCATAAGCATTGCCGCCGGAACACCGTGACCGCTGACATCACCCACGGCAAATCGAATACTCTCTCCAGCTGTGTGGGGCATGATGTAGTCGAAGTAATCACCACCGAGTTCATCACAATATCTGCTTTCACCGAAAATTTCATAAGTCGGGATATTCGGAGAGGTTTGCGGTAGCAAATTTGTTTGTACCTCCATCGCAACATCAAGAGCACTTTTAATTTCAATATGCTCCTGAAGTGCCGGAACCATTTTATTAAAATCTTTTGCGAGTTCACCAACTTCATCTGAACTGGTAAGTTCAACATGGGCTGAAAAATCACCTGAGGCTATACGCTTAACCCCTTTGGCGAGAGTTAAAATGTTTTTCGTGAAACGGCGCGAGAACAGAAAAGCAAGGGCCGATACCAGCAACACAACAGCCACCAAGACATAAGTTGTATTTTTGTATTGTTCCCCGATTGTAAAATTCACAAACGATTTTGTCTTTTCCGCAGGTTCCACAACATCATCATGAGGTAGAATTAAGACTAAAGAAATCCCTCTTTTATCAGGCGCAGAAAAGGCCCATATACTATCGCGCCCCTTATAGGGCATGCTCATCACGCCGGACTTGCCATCTACCAGAAAATTTTTGAAGTTAGAGAACAAAACGGTATCTGTGGATGAAAGCAAAGTCTGCTTTGTGGAAGGTTCCCACATATGCATCATGTGATTTTGTCCGGCAGAAGAAATCTGCTCTGCAATCACCTCAATCCCACTGCTTTCAGTGTTTCCCTCACGACGAACCAGCAAGGAATCTATATTATCTGAAAAAGCACCAAGATGATTATAACCATGTAAAATAGTATCCAGCGGAATATCTATGGACGCTGCCCCGACAGCTTTTCCCCGCACCATTATTCCCAAGGATGCAGTAAGAACGGTCTTTCCTGTTATTGGGTCTTTTTGCGGAAGCGACCAGATAGGGGACAAGTTTCCATTGATAACCGGTACAGTCTGATGCATTGCCATCTTTTTTGAACGGGCTGGATAAGCAAGAGATTCTCCGGAAATAAAAATAGCCTTAATCCATAATGTCAGGTCAGGATTTTTCTTTTCAATTGATTTGAAAAGAGGAGAAATAATATTCACGGACTCTTGAGGAAGGAGTCTGTCTGTTTTTCCCTGATACCCTGCGCTATAGCTTACAGAATTAAAATCGATACTGCCTTTGCCGTGCATACCTGAATTTTGCAGCTTATATTTCTGTTGAAGGCGCTTGCTATTATCTTCTCTCGTAAGTTCTTCGACTCCGATAAAAATCTCGGGCAGCAGAAACTGATCTCCTTCTTCAATCCATGTCGAAAGTTCAGCTGAAAGTTGTTGTAGATTGAGTTCTACAATTCTGCGCTGCTTGGAAAGAACTCTTGCGTGATCCTCCACCAACCTTTTTAATTCAACACTACTTTTATTGACCAGCTCCTTGCGAACCTCTTCGCCGATTTCACCGGAGAGCGAACGCAATGATTCAAGTACCCCGGCCTGAACTATGACCAGTGGGATGATCGAAACCGCCAACAGCAGCAAAAGTAATTTGAATCTTATTTTCATAACCATCCTGTTTTGACAAAACATACCCTTTTTCACCGTCTTCGCCCAACTATTTCATAGGAAGTGATTACATTTAACATTCCAAATGAATATTATACAAATATGTTAGTAGTTTAACAAGTAAACATACCTGCTCATCAGTCGAATTAACAATATATGTGTAAAAACCTGCACTTAGTTTCTATGTTCACTCTCGAACCAGCCAATCCATACCGTTTTAGTATGAATTAGCGGGCGCTTGCATTAAATTTTATTGTGCAAAAAGTGCAAAAGGTTGTTGTAAGTGTCTGAAATAATGATTTTGAACGCGACAAAAATTGCACAAATTATATTATTTAAGACTGGCAGTAGAGGGTAATAATAGGATATGCTCAATTTTAACCGTCTTATCCGGCCCAATAAAGGGCATGGAATAGTAATTGCTCACAGCAAAGACAGCAGCTTTCAATATAAATATATGCAGGAGAATCAATGTCTCGAAAATATACATACACATTACTTATGTTCATAGCTTCGTTATTCCTTTTTCCACTTCATGGAAAAGCACAAGAGGGGGGAAATGAAACGATCGCTGAATACAAAACCAGACAAGGCGAAATAAAAGAACTGACTCAGTACCTTGTTGAGGCTGCGCGTAATAATGATGATCTGTATTCTGCATTCTACGGCTGGAAAGCAGCTTTGCAGCGGGAGACAAGTGTTTCAAGCCTGCCTGACCCCAGATTTAGCTTTGCATGGTTTATTCAGCCGGTAGAAACAAGAACAGGACCGCAAGAATTTAAATACGGTCTGAGTCAAACTCTTCCATGGTTCGGTAAACTGGACCTTAAAGGCGAACAGGCTTTGCGTGATGCAGACATTAAAAAAGCAAAATTCGATGCCTTGAAACTTAAAATATTTTATCAAGTTAAAAGAATATACTACGATTACGCATACCTTGCGCAAGCAATCCGCATTACCCGTGAAAATATCGAGCTTATGAAGTATCTCGAAAACGTGGCCCGCTCCAGATATTCCACAGGGGCAGGTACATATGATGGAGTTATTAAAACTCAGGTAGAACTGGGCAAGCTAGAAGACAGACTTCGTTCGCTGGAGGAGCGCAAAAGACCCACCGTTGCCAAACTTCTTGCCGCTATAAACAGGCCGGACGGACAAACTCTGCCTTTGCCTGCATCTATTCCGGTTATGAAAATAGAAGCTGATCCTCAGCAACTCAAAAAGGATTTTAAAGAAGCCAACCCCAATTTGCTGGCTTTGACCCATAAAATTGATAAAGAAAAACTTTCTGTGGAACTGGCTGAAAAAGATTATTTCCCCGATTTTTCTTTCGGCGTTGAGTACATCCAGACTGGAAAATCCAGATCCCCCAATGTGACTAATCAAGACAGTGATCCTGTTGTTGCAGGTATGTCTATAAACCTGCCCATTTGGCTGGATAAACAGGAAGCCCAGCTCCTTGAGGCTCAGCATAAAGTTAAATCAGCCAGCCGTGAACGGGCAGGACTTGAACGTAACCTTTCTGCCGACCTTGAACTGGAAATCTACCGTTATGAAGATGCCATCCGCAAAATCAGCTTATATCGCGATTCACTTACCCCCAAAGCCGAGCAGTCACTTAGTGTCTCTATCGAAGCTTTCCAAGCAGGCACCGCGTCATCAAGCGATCTGATTGATGCGGAAAGAACTCTGATTGAATTTCAACTCGTTTATTATCAAGCTCTTGCAGAACAAGCCAAAAGGGTTGCCGCCATTGAATATCTGGTGGGCCGTGAAATACCTTGTACTGTTCACGGGTTGGTGGAGAAACCATAATGAATATATTTAAAAGTAAAAAATCAGCATTGACCTCGATCATTATTGTGGCCCTTCTTGCTTTCGGAGCAGGTTACTGGTTTTCCGGTCCGGCTGACCACAGCGCGGGGAAAAACATAGTTGACGAGCATGCTGAACACGGATTGGATGCTGACGTTACTGATGCCGGCGAAGTGGTCTGGACGTGCTCTATGCATCCGCAGATTCAGTTGCCTAAGCCGGGCAAATGTCCCTTGTGTTTCATGGATCTGATCCCTCTTGAAAAAGGGGGGAAATCCGGTGATGAAGCTATAAGTCTCAGGCAGATAAGTTTGACCAGCCAGTCCCGCAAACTTGCCGGAATTGCCACCTCTATAGTTGAAAAACGAAATGTAAGCGTGGAAACCCGTATGGTGGGAAAGGTTGATTATGATGAAACCCGCATCGGTACGATCACCGCATGGACCGGGGGGCGCATAGATAAACTTTACATCGACTACACCGGAAGCTCAGTACGCAAAGGACAGGCAATGGCTTCCATATACAGCCCCGAACTTCTTACTGCTCAGGCGGAACTGATTCAGGCGGTAAAAGCGAAAGAATCTCTGCGTGGAAGTTCCATGAAGGTTGTCAAAGATACTGCCATGCGCACAGAAAAAGCTTCGCGTGAAAAGCTCCGGTTGCTTGGTCTTTCAAAAACTCAGATCGCAAATATCATCAAAAAAGGTAAAGCAGCCCAGCACATGACTCTCTATTCCCCCATGAGCGGAATAGTTATAAAAAAAGATGTTGTTGAAGGGGTTTATGTAAAAACAGGAACTCCCATATACACTATTGCCGACCTTTCAAGAGTATGGGTTATTCTGGAAGCGTATGAATCTGATCTGCCATGGATCAAAATGGGAATGCTCGTAAATTTCACAACTGAAGCCTATCCCGGCAAATCATTTGAAGGGAAAGTTGTTTATATCGATCCGGTTGTTAATGAAAAAACCAGAACAATCAGAATCCGTCTTGAAGTCCCCAACAGGGGGCTTAAGCTCAAACCCGGCATGTTCGTGCGCGGAGTTAGTCAGGTTGATAAAAACGCTGAAAATCAATTGGTTATCCCTGCTTCCGCTCCGCTTATTACCGGTAAACGGGCCGTAGTTTATATTGCCGTGCCTGGAAAAGAAGGAGTCTATGAAGGACGTGAAATCGTTCTCGGACCCAAAGCCGGAGATTTCTACGTTGTTAAATACGGACTGAGCGCAGGTGAGCAGGTCGTTACCAAAGGTAATTTCAAAATAGACAGTGCACTTCAGATTATTGCCAAGCCAAGTATGATGAATCCGGAAAGCGGCGTAAAAACCGTTGTTAATGACCATGGTGAAACTCCCGCCGCACATACGCTGCCCCCGATGTTTGTGTCCAAGCTGGTTTACCTGAAACAGGACTTCAACAAACTTATGGAAACGGCAGAATCCGGCAATGTTGAAGAATCCCGCACATTTTACTCTAAACTTTTTGAAAATATTAAAGAAATAAATAGTTCCGGACTCAAAGGAGATTCCTCACTGGTCTGGAAAGAATTGTCCATGCTCCTTGTTAACGATTCAGTGCTGGGTAGCGGAGTTCAGGATGGGCTCAGGTTAAAATCCATCACAGCTGAAACAGCGAAACATTTTATGCGTCTTGATATGGCATTTGATATTTCAGCTCTTGCCAAGCAGGCTGGAACCACTGTGGAAACACCTGATGTGTTCAAAACTCAATTGGGAAAAGTTTATTCCTCCTATTCAGCGTTTACCGAAGCCCTTGCAGCGGACAATTTGCAAGGAGCGCAAAAACAGGCCGCACTTATGGCGGAGGAACTTAAAAAAATTGATCACGCCTCGTTGAGTGGAGATGCCCATAAGGTTTGGATGAATGCCCTTAAAAATATCAATGACGGAATTGATGCCATACGCGGAGCAAAAGATATTGTCGGCGTTCGCGCGGGGCTTGAGCCGCTTTCGTACGGCATGACCGATGCTATTGAAAAACTGGGAATCAATTCAAAACAGCCTGTTTACGAAATATTCTGCCCCATGGCTTTTGACTTTAAGGGAGCCAAATGGCTGCAAAGTGACGAAAAAGTCCGCAACCCTTACTTCGGGGAAGCCATGCTCCAATGCGGCGAAGTGGAACGTCAGCTCAAAGGCAAGGAATAGGGCGGGATAACCATGAGCGATAACTCCACACCTGAAAAACAGCGTCCCATTCCTCGTACCCTTACGGAAAAGACAATCCTGTTCTGCCTTGAGCAAAAATTGATTGTCGGTATTCTTCTGCTTCTGGTCATCTGCGGTGGTATATTTACCGCACCTTTTGACTGGAAAATTGAAGGTATCGACAGATCTCCTGTCCCTGTGGATGCAATCCCTGATATCGGTGAAAATCAGCAAATTATCTTCACCAAATGGATGGGCCGTTCACCGCAGGATGTGGAGGATCAGATCAGTTATCCGCTGACTGTTGCCTTGCTGGGTGTTCCCGGAGTTAAAACAGTCCGTAGCTATTCCATGTTCGGTTTCTCAACTATTTACGTTATTTTTAATGAAGATATCGATTTTTACTGGTCCCGTTCGCGGCTGCTTGAAAAGCTGAACAGTCTCCCGGCAGGAACTCTGCCTGAAGGGATAAAACCGTCTCTTGGACCTGACGCAACCGCCCTCGGGCAGGTGTACTGGTACACCATTGAAGGACGAGATCCGCAAGGTAACCCCACCGGAGGATGGAACCTTGATGAAATTCGCTCGGTACAGGACTGGTACGTCCGCTATGCCCTGCTGGCTGCCGACGGAGTAAGTGAAGTCGCCTCAGTCGGCGGTTTTGTAAAAGAGTATCAGATTGATGTTGATCCTGATGCCATGCGGGCTGCCAATGTCACACTAAGCGATGTTTACCGGGCTGTTAAAATGTCCAACCTCGATGTTGGTGCGCGGACCATTGAAATTAACAACGCGGAATATGTCATCAGGGGCATCGGTTTTATCAAAGAACTTTCTGACATTGAAAGCTCGGTTGTTAAAGTTGTTAATAACATCCCCATCCATGTCCGCGATGTTGCACGCGTATCAGAAGGTCCGGCCCTTAGACGCGGCGCATTGGATAAAGGCGGAGCAGAAGTCGTCGGCGGTGTGGCAGTCGTGCGTTACGGTGAGAATCCGTTGAAGGTAATTGAAAATATCAAGGATAAAATCAAAGATATTTCACCGGGTCTACCATCTAAAATTCTGCCCGACGGCACCGAAAGCAAGCTTACTATTGTGCCGTTTTATGACCGCTCCGGCCTGATTCATGAAACCCTTGGCACGCTCAATACAGCTCTGACCGAAGAAATATTGATCACCATCATTGTTGTACTTATTGCGGTCATTCATCTCAAAAGCTCACTGCTTATTTCGTCGCTGCTGCCTCTTGCCGTGCTAATGTGTTTCATCGGTATGAGAGTTTTCAAAGTTGATGCAAATATTGTCGCTCTTTCAGGGATAGCCATCGCCATCGGAACCATGGTCGACATGGGAATTATCATTTGCGAAAATATCCTTAAAAAGCTTGAAAAAGCCAAGGAGGGCGTCAGCAGGCTTAAACTTATTTATGATGGAACAACCGAAGTCGGCAGCGCTGTAATGACAGCTGTAGCTACTACAATTGTAAGTTTTATGCCTGTTTTTGCTATGGACGGGGCTGAAGGGAAGCTCTTCAAACCGTTGGCGTATACCAAGTCTTTTGCATTGCTGGCTTCTATTATTGTAGCCCTGACTATTTTGCCGCCCATGGCCCATCTTTTGTTTACTGCACGCAAAAAGTTTCTCAAAAGCAAACAGACATATATCCGCGCAACTCTATATTTTATTTCAGGAATTGCTCTTTCTGTAATTGTAAAGTGGTGGGTAGGACTGTTCTTCATCTACCTTGGTATAAAGCATTTTGTATTGCCCTTTATTCCCGAAAAGGTGCACAAATTTATAGACTATGCGGAGACATGGACAATTGTTGCCATGGTCGCGTGGGTTCTCACTAGTTCATGGCTTCCGCTGGGACCGGAAAAAGGCATGAGCAACAACTATCTTTTTGTAGCTGTAGTCATCGGCGGATTGATGCTCTTCTTTGATATTTTCCGTCGCAATTATACCAGAATGCTGGGCTGGTGTTTGAATCATAAAGTGCTGTTTTTGTCACTGCCTACTTTTATCATTATTTTGGGAATGTCCATCTGGCTGGGATTCGGCAATCTAACTTCATTTTTGCCTGAAACAATCAAAACTTCATCGCCCTATGTAAAATTGTCTCACGCTTTTCCCGGACTCGGTAAGGAATTTATGCCGGACCTTGATGAAGGTGCATTCCTGTTCATGCCGACCACAATGCCCCACGCATCCATCGGGGAAGCGCAGGATGTGCTTCGTAAGCAGGACATGATGATTCAAGCCATTCCCGAAGTTGACTCGGCAGTAGGCAAACTCGGGCGCGCAGAAACTCCTCTTGATCCCGCACCCATATCCATGATCGAGACGGTCATTAATTATAAACCTGAATATGTGATCGATAAATCTGGTGAACGGTTACGCTTCAAATTTGACTCCGATCAAAAAGATTTTTTCCGCAATGTTAAAGGAGACCTCGTTCCGGCACAGGATGGATATCCGTATCTGGTGCAGGGCTATTACGAGCGGGATGAAAATGGAAAATTAATTTCTGATGAAGACGGGAAACCTTTCAGAATATGGCGTTCAGCGCTTAATCCCGGTCTGAATCCGGATCGTAAAAGCTGGAAAGGAATAACTTCTCCGGATGATATCTGGGATGAAATCATCAAAGCCGCAGCAATGCCCGGCGTCACCTCCGCTCCTAAATTGCAACCCATAGCCGCCCGAATTGTCATGCTGCAATCCGGCATGCGTGCGCCTATGGGCATCAAGGTAAAAGGCCCGAACCTCGAAATATTGGAAAAGGTTGCTCTTGATCTTGAAAGATTGCTTAAACAAGTAGGTTCGGTGCAACCGGAAGCTGTCATCGCTGACCGCATTGTGGGTAAGCCTTACCTTGAAATCATTATTGACCGTGAAGCAATTGCAAGACATGGAATAATGCTTTCACAGGTGCAGGATGTCATTGAAGTTGCGGTGGGCGGAAAGGTTGTAACCACAAAAGTTGAAGGGCGTGAACGCTATCCCGTCCGTGTTCGTTATTTGCGGGAACTCAGAGATAATATAGACGACCTTGGCAATATCCTCGTCAGCGCCCCGGCAGGTGAACAGATCCCGCTCAGCCAGCTAACCGAGATAAAATACATTCGCGGACCGCAGGTCATTAAAAGTGAAGATACCTTTTTGGTGGGTTACGTACTTTTCGACAAGAAACCCGGCTTTGCCGAAGTGGATGTAGTTGAACAGGCGCAGGCTTTCTTGGATTCAAAAATAGAATCAGGGGAGCTGATTATTCCTGCCGGAGTCTCGTACGAATTTGCCGGAAGTTATGAAAATCAAATCAGAGCACAAAAGAAACTTGCGGTAATTCTGCCGCTGGCCCTGCTGTTTATCGTGCTCATTCTTTACATGCAGTTCAAATCAATGGCGACAACGCTGATGGTTTTTTCAGGTATTTTCGTTGCATGGTCCGGCGGTTTTCTCATGGTCTGGCTGTATGGTCAGCCGTGGTTTTTAGATTTCAGCATGTTCGGAACAGACATGCGAGAACTCTTTCAAGTTGCGCCTATCAACTTAAGTGTAGCCATCTGGGTAGGTTTCCTAGCCTTGTTCGGAATTGCCTCGGACGATGGTGTAATCATGGCAACATATCTGGATGAAAGTAAAAAAGACCGCAATATGCAAAGCATCCCTGAAATCAGACAGGCGATCATAACCGGGGCACAAAGAAGAATCCGTCCGGCACTGATGACCTCGGCAACAACCATTCTTGCCCTGTTGCCTATTTTAACTTCTACAGGCAGAGGATCAGATATAATGGTCCCCATGGCCATCCCTTCATTCGGAGGAATGACTATCGCTATACTTACCGTGTTTGTGGTGCCGGTGCTTTATTGCGGGGTTGAGGAAATTAAATTTAAAAGCTCTCTGGGCTGACTGAACTAAGTTTTTTATTTTACCATATTGACAATCTGTATTATTCCAACGATAATATCGAAAACGTTTGCGGTTTCGTTTGCGAAACTGTTCGTAAAGATAAATTCAGCATTATCTATGGATGTAATGTTCTGTAATTGAACACTAAAATAGTAAGATAGATAAATATGGTCAATAAACTTCAGGATCTCCCGCATAAGCGCTTTAATCCCCTTACCGGGGAGTGGATATTGGTGTCTCCGCACCGGACTAAAAGACCTTGGCAGGGACGGCAGGAAAGTACTCAAACGAACGTACTGCCCGGCTATGATCCAAAATGTTATTTGTGCCCGGGCAATGTCCGCAATCAGGGGGCGACCAATCCTGATTACAAAGACGTTTTTGTTTTCGACAACGATTTTCCTTCCCTACTTGAAGATTCCGTAAATGAGTTCTGTGATCAGGATGAACTTTTTCAGGTGGAACCCGAAAGCGGTATTTGTCGGGTTGTCTGTTTTTCCCCACGGCATGATCTGACTCTGTCGCGAATGAATCCTGGCGCAGTGCGCAAGGTTGTAGATATTTGGTGTGATCAGTTCACTGAACTTTCAGCCCGTAAAGACATCGGTTATGTCCAGATTTTCGAAAATAGGGGCGATATAATGGGTTGTTCTAATCCTCATCCCCACTGCCAAGTTTGGGCTACCCGTTCCATACCCACTATTCCCGCTAACGAAGATATCCGCCAAGAAAAATATTTACGCGAGAAAGACCAATGTCTGCTTTGTCGTTACGTTGAGCGTGAATTGCAATCCGGCGAACGGATTGTTTTCGAAAATGATTCTTTTGTAGCCCTTGTTCCGTTTTGGGCGGTCTGGCCCTTTGAAACGATGCTGTTACCCAAAGTTCACATGGGGGCAATAACCGATATGAATGACAGCCAGAAAAAAGATCTGGCTGAGGCTCTGGTTCGTATGGGAATACGTTTTGATAATCTTTTTGAAACATCATTTCCTTATTCCATGGGAATCCATCAGCGTCCGGCCCGGGAAAATAGCGGAGATCATTGGCACTGGCACATTCATTACTATCCGCCACTTCTCCGTTCTGCCACAGTACGCAAATTTATGGTCGGTTTTGAAATGATGGGCATGCCGCAACGGGATATTACCGCTGAACAAAGTGCCAAACGATTGCGCGATCTGCCGGAAATACATTTTCAGGATTGGGATGTATAAAATGTTTTCAATAGAGAATATTAGAAAGCATCTTGATAGAGGCGGCTTTGATCAGGATTTTTGCGCCATACATTCATATTCCAGACTTGATGAATCCCGCCTCCGTTTAACTAAACTTTTGGATTGGACAGAAGAATCCTTCAATTCAAAATTATCAGGAATTGCCAGCGCTCCAGGAAGAACCGAGATTGGCGGAAACCACACCGACCATAATAACGGAAGAGTCCTAGCGGCAGCGGTCAATCTGGATTGCCTGTCGATATTTTCTCCAACTTCTGGAGTAGATGAACAGGTCATCACTATTTTATCTGAAAATTTTGAAAAGCCTATTGTGGTTGATCTGACCGACACCTCCCCGCGTTCAAAGGAAGAAGGAACCAGCGAAGCCCTTGTCCGTGGAGTCGCTGACGGTTTTCGCAAATCCGGATTAAAAGCTTCCGGGTTTAACGGTTGTGTTTTAAGCTCCATTCCCGCCGGGGCCGGTCTAAGTTCTTCAGCTGCTTTTGAAGTGCTGATAGGAAGAATTTTCAGCGCACTTTTCAACAATTCCACCGTTAGCCCCTTAGATCTCGCCCGTATAGCAAGACGGGCAGAAAATCTGTATTTTGGTAAGCCCTGCGGGTTTATGGATCAGATGGCCTCTTCTTTTGAAGGCATTCTGAGAATTGATTTTAAGGATTCTGACAATCCGGCAGTCGAACGAGTTTCTCCCGGATTTATTAATGCTGAAACTGGGCGTGAAGGGTTTTACGGAACCGGATATCGTCTCTGTGTAGTTAATACCGGAGGAAGCCACGCTGATTTGACTTCTGAATACGCGGCTATACGCGAAGAAATGCAGCTGGCATCACAGTTTTTCGGGCGTAACGAAGCTCGGGGAATAAGCATGTCCGGGGTGATCGAGAATATGGGGTTGCTTCGAGAAAAAGCAGGAGACAGAGCTGCGCTCAGACTTATGCACTTCATAGGAGAGGACGAGCGGGCAGTACTGCAAGGTAACGCTTTACACGCCGGAGACATAAGAGAGTTTCTCAAACTGGTTGCTGAATCCGGAAATTCCTCCTGCCGACTTTTACAAAACTGTTACAATACGCATTCACCTTCTGAGCAGCCCATTCCGTTAGCTTTGACTTTAACAAAACTTCTCCTCGGTTCAAAAGGAGTTGGCAGAGTTCACGGCGGCGGTTTTGCCGGAACTATTCAAGTTTACGTTCAAGACTCCAGCTTTGATGAATATAAAAAAGCTATGGAAAATGTTTTTGGGGCCGGTTCGGTCATTGAACTGGTCGTACGCCAGCCGGGACGGGAATTTCTGTCCATTTCTCAAACAGAGGCAGAAGGTAAATAATATGGGTCAGATAACTCTTAAAGATCTCGCCCGTAAGCTGGGGATATCAGCATCCACTGTTTCCAGAGCTTTGCACAACCATCCGGACATCAGCGACAAAACTAAACGGCTGGCACTGGAGGCGGCAGAAACATACGGCTATCAGCCGAATCCTATTGCGCAAAGTTTGAAGAAAAAGCGCAGCAATATAATCGGGGTTATTGTCCCTGAAATTCGTCATAATTTTTTTGCCACGCTCATAAGCGGCATTGAGGAAGTTACCTACGATGCAGGCTATATCATCATGGTCTGCCAATCTAATGAAACTCTAAGTCGTGAAATAGCCAATACAAAAGCTCTGACAGCCAACCGTGTCGCTGGGTTGCTTATGGCTATATCCCTTGAGACAACGACCTACGACCATATGAAAAATGTGATCAAGCATGGTATTCCATTGGTTCAATTTGACCGTGTAGTTGATGAACTAGTGACCGGAAAGGTGTGCATTGATGATTTTCGTGCGGCGTACAAAGCCACTGGTCACCTGATTGATTGCGGCTACAAGCGCATCGGTTTTCTTGCCGGACGGGAAGGAATTTCTCTGAATAGCTTGCGTTTTAACGGGTACTTACAGGCACTCAAAAACTATGGCATACCGTATTACCCCGAATTGAACATTAATATCGGAGGCTGTCGCGGGACGAACGGACGGCAGGGAGCTGAGGAATACCTGAAAATGGACAATCCACCGGACGCAATTCTGGCTATTAATGATCCTGTTGCTGTGGGGGCCTTTTGTCGTTTTCGCGAGGCAGGATTGCGCATCCCGGACGATATCGCATTGGCAGGATTCTCCGGTTCACCGGAATCAGCTCTTATTGAACCGGCTTTGACAACTATTTCTCAGCCCGCATTTGAAATGGGCAGAACAGCCGCTTCTCTGCTGTTGAAAGAATTGGCCAGTGCAGAGGGGGAATATACTCCTGAAACCATTATTCTGGAAACGGAGTTGCTTGTACGGGGATCAAGTTGTGCGGGAGGAACTAAGTGAGCATTGAACGCAGGTCATGGGGCAGAACTCCGTCAGGAGAAGAAGTCAGCTTGTACATCCTCAATAATAAAGAGGGTTATTCTGCTGGTATAGCTACTTATGGAGCCACCCTGACGAAGCTTGATGTACCTATTTCTAGGATGTCTATGTTGGACGTGGTTTTAGGTTTTGATGAACTTGATGGTTATCTGAAAGATGATAATTATTTCGGTGCCACCATAGGCAGGACCGCAGGCCGTATTTCTCAGGCTGAATTTGAGTTGGATGGTAAAAAAATTTTTTTAGACAAAAATGAAGGTGAAAACCAGCTGCATGGCGGGGCAAAAGGGTTTCATAATCGTGTTTGGACAGCTTCCCCAGAAGAAGACGCAGAAGGTCCATCTTTAAAGCTTTGTTATGACAGCCCGGACGGGGAATCCTGCTATCCCGGCAACCTGCGGGTATCCGTGATTTATACCTTGATTAAAAATGGACTGCGTATTGATTACAGGGGAGTAACCGACAGTCCCACACCTGTAAACATGACCGCACATCCATATTTTAATCTGAATATAAATGGCGAAGATATAGGCAGTCATGAATTAAAAATTTTCTCAAGCAAGACTCTGAACCTTGATGACAGCCTTATTCCAAACGGTGAAATTATTGATGTAGCAGGTACTGAGGCTGATTTTACTGATTTCTCTTTAATTAAGGGAGCTACGGCCCGGACTTCTCCTTTGAAACATGACAGATTCTATGTCTTGAATTCTAAAAAAGGAGAAATGAACATCGCAGCCATAGTCAGAAGCCGTTCTTTCGATTTGGAACTTGAAGTCGCGACCACACAGTCTGGACTGCAATTTTATTCAGGTGATTCTCTTTCTGTAGGTTACGCTGGAAAATATGGATGTCAATATGGACCCCGCTCAGGTTTTTGCCTTGAGCCGCATGCACATCCTGACGCACCCAACCAACCCAAATTTCCCTCCGTGATATTACGTCCCGGAGAAATATACGAGCATTCAACCGAGTACAGGTTTCGCGAATTTAAAGCGCGAAGCTAAAACCGAGCAAGGCGAGAATAAAGATGGCAAACGTAGAGATTAAAGGCGTCGTCAAGCGTTATGGCTCAGTAGAGGTCATCCACGGGGTGGATCTTTCTGTAAAGGAAAATGAATTTATTGTGCTTGTCGGACCCTCAGGGTGCGGAAAGTCCACTTTGTTACGCATGGTGGCAGGTCTGGAAGACTTAAGCGGAGGTGAGATCAGCATCGGCGGGCGAGTGGTCAACAATGTTTCTCCCAAGGATCGCAACGTTGCCATGGTTTTCCAGAACTATGCACTGTATCCGCATATGACGGTTCGTGAGAACATGGGTTTTTCGCTTAAGATGCGTAAAAAGAGCAAAGAAGAGCAGGACTCCAGAGTAATGGAAGCAGCTAGAATTCTGGAGCTTGAACCATATTTGGAACGTAAGCCTTCTGAACTTTCCGGTGGACAACGTCAGCGTGTAGCCATGGGAAGAGCCATGGTTCGCAAACCGGATGTTTTTCTTTTTGATGAACCCCTTTCAAATCTTGATGCACAGCTCAGAACGCAAATGCGGATGGAGCTGAGAAAGATGCAGCTGCGGTTGAAAACTACCACCATATACGTCACCCATGATCAAATTGAGGCCATGACTCTTGCTGATCGGATTGTCATTCTCAAAGACGGACATATCCAGCAGGTAGGGACACCTATTGAAGTGTTCGAAAAGCCTAATAATGTTTTCGTTGCAAAATTTATAGGGAATCCGCCTATGAATATTCTGGAAGGCGTATGCAGTGTGGTTGACGGCAAACGTTATGCTGTCATTGGCAGCAGTATCTTTCCTCTTCAGGATGGTGTGGCTGAAGGAATTGTAAACGGTTCGCCGGTTCTGGTCGGAATCCGTCCTGACTCTATCAAAATGGGACAGAACATCGAGCGTCTTCCTAAAGAGTGGTGGTGTCAGGGTGAAGTTGTTGTCTCTGAAATTCTCGGTGCCCATTCTCTGCTGGAGATTATTATCGACGGCGAAAACGAACTTATAGCTGAAGTCGAAGGGCGTATTGTGGCTCACCCCGGAGAAACCGTTCCTATTGGTTTCGAGTTTGACCGCATGGTTCTCTTTGATCCGAAAACGAAAATGGCGCTTTATTAGAGAATTCTTTAAAGCGACAAACTATATGCGACTTAAGTAAGAGGTTGATTATTTTAACTTTTTAGGAGGAAACATGAAAATGTCCTTGGCGAAGTTGTTTTTGGTGCTTGCCGTGGCTTTAATGCTAACAGTTCCGCAGGTCTCCATGGCCAAAGAGCTGAACGGTGACCTTGAAATTTTTTCCTGGTGGGCTGGAGATGAAGGTCCGGCTTTACAGGCTCTGATCAAGCAATACAAAGATCAGAATCCAAATGTTAATGTTATTGATGCCACGGTTACCGGTGGTTCAGGAGTTAATGCCAAAGCGGTATTAAAAACCCGTATGCTCGGCAATGAACCTCCTGATAGTTTTCAGGTTCATTCCGGTCAGGAACTTATCGGAACATGGGTAAAAGCAGACCGCATGGAAGACCTTACATTCCTGTTCAAAGAGCAGGGCTGGATGGATTCATTCCCAGCAGGTTTAATTAAACTCATCGGAACCGACAAAGGAATCTGGTCCGTTCCTGTCACCATTCATCGCTCAAATGTGATGTGGTACATTCCTGCTAATCTGAAAAAATGGGGCGTAACCGCACCAAAAACTTGGGCTGACTTTTTGAAAATTGCTCCTAAGCTGCAAAAAGAGGGTATTGTTCCTCTGGCTATGGCTGAAAACTGGACAGTCAATCATCTTTGGGAATCTGTTGCACTCGCATCTTTGGGCGCTGACAAATGGGATGCTCTTTGGGCCGGTAAGCTAAGATTCGACAGTCCTGAAGTTGTCAAAGCTTGGGAACTGTTCGGCAAGATCCTCAAATACACAAACAAAGACGCCTCCTCCCTTTCATGGCAGCAGGCGACTGATATGATGATTGATGGCAAAGCTGCTTTTAATATTATGGGTGACTGGGCAGCCGGTTACATGTCCACCACCAAAAAAATGGCTCCCGGTAAAGACTTCGGTTGGGCTACGTCTCCGGATACCGGTGGTGAATTCATGTTCCTTTCCGATTCCTTCGGCCTGCCAAAAGGCGCACCTAACCGCGACAACGCCATTGCATGGCTTAAAGTCCTTGGATCAAAGAAAGGCAGTGACACATTCAATCCGCTTAAAGGTTCAATTTCCCCCCGCACCGACTCAGATTTAAGCAAGTACAATGCTTACCTGCAATCTGCATCAGCAGATTTCGGAAAAGACAGAGTAGTTGGTTCGTTGGCTCATGGTGTAGCTGCGAATGAAACCTTCATGGGTGGATTCTCACAGATCATGGAAATGTTCCTTAAGACCCATAATGCTAAAGCCGTTTCAATGGCTTGCCAGCAGTTGGCTGACAAATCTAAAATCGGTAAATAGCAAATTGTTTGAAAAAGTTTAAAGCAAGTAAAAGGCGGCCGCGTCGGTTTTCCGGCGCGGCCTCAATAAAGGTATAGGTACGGATATGAGGGAAGCTTCACGGGACAGACTAAAAGCGTTTTTGACGCTTCTGCCTTCCATCATTTTGATTGGGGTATTTGTATATGGTTTTATCGGCAATACCATCTGGATCTCTATGACAGATTGGGGTGGCGACGGAGCTTTGGCTTTGGAGCCTGAGATGGAATTTGTCGGACTGGCAAATTATAGTGATCTTTTTACCGGATTTTTATCCAGTGGCTTCAGGCAGGATCTGGTAAACGCGGTTTATTATTCTGTCATGCTTCTGGCTGGTGCCATAGGTCTTGGCATGTTTATCGCCATTTTGCTGGATCAGAAACCCAAGGGTGAAGATCTTCTACGGACCATTTTCCTCTATCCAATGTCCCTTTCCTTTATTGTTTCCGGTACCATTTGGCGCTGGCTTTTAGCCCCACAGGGCGGAGTCAACGTTTTACCTACGTATGTAGGATTGCCACCTCTTACCTTTCAGTGGACATCCAGCACTAAAGCTGTTTTGGAATTTAACTGGCAGAATCTGTTACAAATTTTTCTGTATATTGCTGCTTTTGCCCTGATTATCATCGGTTTATGGGTGCTTAAGACTCGCCCCCACCGTGCGGTTAAGCTTTGGCTCGGGCCGGGTGTTGTTATCGGTTTGTTTGCATGGCTGGGAGGCAGTTTATTGCCTCAAGCACTTTTCATGGAAGAAACTCATGGCTTCAACCTAGCCACATTAGGGATCATCATGGCAACGGTCTGGCAATATGCCGGCTACACCATGGCCCTTTATCTCGCCGGATTTAACGGAATATCTCAGGACTTGCGTGATGCTGCAATGTTAGACGGAGCCAGCACTACGGCCTATTACCGTCATATCGCAATTCCAATGCTAAAGCCCATAACCATCAGCGCAGTGATTATTCTTTCTCATATCTCTCTAAAAATGTTTGATATTATTTTTGCAATGACCGGGCCGGATAATGCCCAGACAGGACATCCTGCTCTATCCATGTATATGACAACCTTCCGGGCAAATGACTTTGCCAGAGGCGCGGCTATCGCGATTGTTCTATTCATGGTTGCGGCCATGTTTATAGTTCCCTATGTAGTCAGCCAATATAGACAAAGGACCAGAGGATAAACAAATGAGTAAACCTTCAACAGCTACCACCAGTAGATTTACAGTCGGTTCGTTTTTGCTTTACAGCTCACTTTTTTTGTTGGCACTTTTTTTTCTCATGCCCGCATACATGGCTGTGATTACAGCTTTAAAACCACCTGCTGAGATTAATTTATCCACAGCATGGGAGCTTCCTTCCAAGTTGCATTGGTCTAGTTTTTCAGACGCTTTTTCGTTGTTGAAATCCAATGTTGTAAGCTCTGTAATCCTGACCGTTTGCGCCACGATTCTTTCAACGGTGCTTGGCTCATTAAATGGTTATGTTTTCTCAAAATGGAAATTCAAGGGTAGCGAATTTATTTTTACTCTTTTTCTGTTCGGTATGTTCATTCCATATCAGGTAATTCTAATTCCTCTTTTCCAGACACTTAGAGCAATGAATTTGTACGGGGGACTTCCCGGACTGATTCTGGCTCATGTTGTTTATGGATTGCCCATTACTTCACTTATTTTTAGAAATTTTTACTCGCAAATACCTACAGCTCTGGTTGAGTCAGCCAGACTGGACGGAGCAGGTTTCTTTTCCATTTATACCCGCATTGTGTTTCCTCTTTCTATTCCGGGTTTCGTTGTAACCAGTCTTTGGCAGGTTACTCAGATTTGGAATGAATTTCTTTGGGGTATCTGTCTTACCCGTCATGCGGACAATCCCATCACAGTGGGCCTTGCCCAGCTTGCCGGAGGGCAGGCTGTCAGCTGGAATCTGCCCATGGCGGGATCACTAATGGCTGCTGCTCCGGTTCTGGCAATATATATCTTCCTCGGCCGTTATTTCATCCGCGGATTACTGGCCGGATCGGTCAAAGAGTAGGGGGAATAAATGGCTGAATTTCTTATAGCCGGACTTGGTGAAATTCTTTGGGACGTACTTGCTGATTCCGAGGAAATAGGCGGTGCTCCTGTAAATTTTGCATATCATGCCGGAGTACTAGGCGCTGATTCAATTGCTGTTTCGACAATAGGCAACGATGAGCGCGGCAGACGGGCCATAAAAGAACTTACTAGGCGTGGACTAAATCTTGAGGCTGTCAGCATTGATCAGGAGCACGCGACCGGATTTGTTGAAGCAAGCGTGGATGCAGATGGCGTAGCCCACTACATTTTTCCAAACAATATAGCTTGGGATCATTTGACTCTTAATGCCAAAGCCTTAAGCCTTGCTCCGAAGGTTGATGCAGTCTGTTTTGGGACTCTTGCCCAGCGCAGTGAAACAGCACGTGCATCAATTCATGTCTTTTTAAACGAAGCACCGCAGGCCCTGAAAGTTTACGATATGAATCTTCGCCAGCACTTTTATAACGAAAAAATTATTCGACTGTCCCTTGAAAAGGCTCATGTTCTTAAACTCAATGATGATGAGCTTAGAACTGTGGCCCCTATGTTTAATCTTTCCGGCAGTGAGCAAAAGATGCTCAGCGAACTGCATAATAAATTTGATCTCAAATATTCAGTACTCACCAGAGGCGGTAATGGTAGTTTATTGATGGGCGAGGGCAAAGTGGTGGAAAGTTGCGGCGTGGAAGTGCAGAATATGCAGGATACCATCGGTGCCGGGGATTCATTCACAGCTTCGGTGATCATCGGTTTGCTACAGGGCCACAGTCTGGAAGATATCAGTGACCATGCAAATAGGCTGGCGGCTTATGTTTGCTCTTGCAAAGGGGCAATGCCTGCCATTCCGGATGAGTTCAAATTAATAAAATAAATTTCTTAGATACGGAGAAACAGCATGAAAAGAAGTGAAATTAACGGTCTTATCATTAAAGCAAAAGAATTTTACAGCAAGCACCATTTCAACCTTCCCAAGTGGGCTTTCTGGGGTCCTGAAGATTGGAAGGGAACAGGAGACAGTGAAGTTGTCCGTAACTTGCTCGGCTGGGATCTGACTGATTACGGCAAGGGTGATTTTGACAAATTGGGACTGATTCTCTTCACCATCCGCAACGGCAATCTCAAGGCTGGCGATGCCAAGCCATATGCTGAAAAAATCATGATTCTGCGTGAAGGTCAGATTTGCCCCATGCACTTTCATTGGTCCAAACGCGAGGACATTATTAATCGCGCAGGTGGCAATTTGATTATCAAGCTTTACGGATCAGATGAAAACGAAGCTATGTCCGACAAGCCTCTTGATGTAAGCGTGGACGGTTTTATCCGCTCCGTTGAACCGGGCGGGGAAATAGTGCTCGAACCGGGTGAAAGCATTTGTCTTGAACCGGGCATGTACCATTCCTTCTACTGCGAAAAAGGAGCCGGAGACGTCATGGTTGGAGAAGTAAGCGCTGTTAACGACGACAACTCCGACAACCGTTTTTACGAACCATTGCCGCGTTTCCCCGAAGTGGAAGAAGACGAAGCTCCCATTCATTTGTTGGTTAATGATTACGCTAAATATCTTTAAAAATTATAAGGTTGTGGTATTTTTCTGGGAGATGGAACATGGCGAATTTCAAGATAAGTGAGAATTTAATATGTCAGATTTAATTGTTCACGATAATGAGACTTATGAAAATGAAGTCTTTAAATCTTTGGATGTTAGTGATGAGTCGTTTAGGGATGTTTCTTTTTACAATTGTCGTTTTGTAGGATCGTCTTTTCAATTTGCCGACTTAAGGGGATGTGCTTTTGAAAAATGCACGTTTTCTAATTGCAATCTTGCCCTTGCTAAATTTAATAATACTAAATTTATCGGCGCAGTATTTAATGATTCTAAATTATTGGGGATCAATTGGGGCAATACGGGAGTGGTTATTAGTGCTTCTTATGTAAATTGTTTGCTTGATAGTTCTGTTTTCAGCGATATGAATCTTGGTAAAGTTAAGTTTATTTCATGTTCAATGGTCGAAGCTTCTTTTATTAATACCAAGCTGGTTCGTGTTAAATTTGATGATTGTGATCTTAAGAGATGCCAATTTAGTCAAGCGGATTTGAGTTCTGCTGATTTCAGTACTTCAAGAAATTATTATATGAATGCGAGCTCTAATAAACTTCACAAAACTGTTTTTTCATTACCGGAAGCAGTATCGCTGCTTGCAAATCTTGATATTAAGTTAAAATAGTTACCGCTTGCTCCACAGCCACTGAACAACGCAAACAATACCGACAAGAATTCCCAGTAGAAAAAATAACCAGCCTATCGGGATCAAGGCGAAGGGTTCATGCAATATGCCTTCGCTGTCAATTGTTGAACCAATTGTATTGAATGCTATCGCGCAAGCAATGCTTACGCATATAAAAAACAGGCTTGTTTTGAATGAAATAAGGTGTTTGAACATTATATTTCTTGAAAAATTACATGCAGGTCAGTACAGTATTCGACCAGTCCAGCGCTTCTTTGTAACACTTCATTATGTCGGATGCTTCAAGATCCAGAGTTGCCGCCATTGCTCCTACTTTTTCCCAATCTGAGTCTTCCATCGCTTCTACTAAAACCAGCCACGGCCGGAAGTGGGTTTCGCTTCCATCAAGTGTTTGACGGATGTTGTCGTCCAATGCTGAGAGCAGTTGCACTACTCGGTGCATCGGCAGTTCGAGCATTGCGTCCAGTAGAGAAAACAGGCCTACCAGAAATAAGCGTTCATCACTTTCCTGCATGTCGGAATGTGAGCTGAGCATTTCGATAACCTTGGCCCGCTGGAGACTCAGGCGGGTTAATTCCGCAGATTTTCCGGGCTGTTTCATGTCTGTAAGAAGAATTACACGAAGCCAGTGTCTGAGTTGATCTCCGCCTAGGTATACGACAGCTTGCTTGATGGACGAAATTTTAGCTGTGAGGCCGTAGGCCGGAGAATTCAACAGATTCAGAAGACGCGCGCTTAGTGACACATCTTTTTCAATTGTTCTGCTGAGTTCTCCTATGTCGAAATCTTCACTGTTGAGCATTTGCATTAGGTTAAAGCGGAGCATTTCGTTGGAAGAAATTTTACGGGCAACTTCGGTTTTCGGGCGCTTGAAAAAGTATCCTTGATAATAAGCAAATCCGAGTTCTTTCACATATTCGAACTGTTCTGCCGTTTCAACTTTTTTAGCCAGAAATGTCGACTAAGGCGTATAGTTCTTGGTTTTCATACCGTGCTGCATAGTCATCTAATGAAATGGTATAGCCACTGTCTTTGAGCTTATGCATTGTCTCTATTAATTCAGAGGAAACTTTTTCCGGGTCAGTGAATTGTACAATGGTGGATTTAGGATGCAGTGATAACGGGAGGTCTTCGAGAACAGCCTGTTCCGAAAAGTTAATAATGATTTTGGCTGCCTTAAATTTGTCATCAGGACTTAAGGCCAGATTGGACATTACTTCCATGGTAGCTTTGAATTCATCAATATATGTTGCGGAATCAGCCTCTTCATTTTTACGATAAAAGAGCTCATAGCCCCATACTTTCATTTTATTGTTGAATATGGGCTGTCGTGCAAAGAATACGTTATGGTATGCCTTTTGTTGTTTATCTATGCTCATTTTATTCTCAAATTCTTTTTATTAGATTTTGTTATTATAGAAACAGATTTTGTTTTTACCTTGTTGTTTGGCTGAATACATAGCCTTGTCTGCTGCTTTCACTAGGTCCCGTGAAGACTCTGCATCCTGAGGATATAGGGCTATGCCTATACTTGCACTCGTCCGGCAGGGATGGCTTTCGCAGGTGGCTGGTTCTGCTAAGCCTGTGCGTATCTTTTCGGCTACAATTATCACATCTGAAGGGTCATTGTACATTTCAATCAGCACTGTAAATTCATCTCCGCCGATGCGGCAGGCTGTGTCGGATTCCCGAACAGCGGTTGAAAGGCGTTTTCCTATAGTCCTAAGCAGAGTGTCGCCTGCATCGTGTCCGAAATCGTCGTTGACAGATTTGAATCCGTCCAGATCAATGTATAGCAATGCCAGCGTGTACTTGTTGCGTTTTGCCATTGCAATTGATTTTTTAAGCTGTGCATAGAACATATTACGGTTTGGAAGTCCGGTAACCTGATCATGCAGGGCCAGATGTTTAATTTTAGCCTCATAAATTTTGCGTTCAGTTATATCTATAAAAGCTCCGGCTATCCCGGCTATTTTTCCGGATGAGTCAATAAATGGGCTTTTTTTAACTTCAATTTCATGATGCAGTCCGTCCGAAAAAGGAAAGGCTGTTTCGTATTCTTGTTTTTGTCCTGTTTCCAGCATGGCAATATCATGGTTTTTAATGAGCTCAGCAATTTTCTTCGGGACAACTTCTGTTGTTGTTTTGCCTAGAATTTGATCTTTGGGGATGCCCATTATTTCGCTGAAAGCCTGATTGATGTTGCGGTAACGCAACTTTTTATCTTTATAGAAAACCGGTAATGGTATTGCGTCTAGAAACGCGTCCATGAAGTGATAGTTTTGTTCCAGTTTAGCCGTTTGGTTATCTTTTTCAATTTCAGCCCGCTCTACACTGCCCCAGATAAAAGCGAAAGATGATGCTATTAATGCAAAAGAGTAGGTCAGCATATGAATCCAATACGTCAAGGTTGTTTGAAAGTCCTGATACTTCATCATTGCGAAGATTTTAGCGGAAAGGGCGAGAACTAATAGCATACCTGCGAATACGAGCATGTACTGATAGTTTTTTAGTTTTTTGGTTTTACGCAAGGTTGCCCAGATGCAGAGAGCCAGTTGCAGGGAAATCAGTACGGAAAAGGATATTTCGAGAGCTAAAGTGTCTGGAGTTATGAACGTAAAAAAATAGGATGAAGCGAAGATTGCGCAAAGAAGCAGTAATGATAATTTAATTAGCTTATGCGGTATCTGCCGAAAGCGTTCAATGCCTATTTTCATCAATATCAGAGAAGCTAACCCCAGTGTTTTTGATGCAATGATTGAATATTCAGGTAAAAAAGAACGGGAAGCGGACAGCAGGAATGAGATGCTTAAACATAAATATGCTAGACTGATAAGGATGAATCCGCGATATCTTTTGTGGAAAAAAGAAAAGAGCAGCATGATGAATCCAAGCGCAAAAGAAATGAGGGAATTGTCGAAGAGAAGGGCTCTGATTGTGATGTCCATATGTCGACTTCTCCAAGGAAAAGATATTTGTGCGTGAGCGTATACTCTTTATCTATCATACATAACACTGCGCTAATCGGTTGTCGACGCACAGTATAGCATATAATTTATAATTAATAATATATGGAGGGGGCAGGCGAATTATTAATTCGCAAAATAATTATATAGATAGCGGAAGTTTCATTGTGGCAGTTGTGCCCTTGGCTGGTATGGATGAAAATTCGAGTAAGCCATTATGTTCTTTCATAATGTTTGAGGATATGGATAGACCCAGCCCTGTTCCGCCTGTGGACCGTTTGGTGGTAAAGAAGGGATCTTCAATGTTTTTTAAATTTTTTTCAGAAATTCCGCAGCCGTTGTCTTGCACTGTGATGCAGGCGTAGTTCTTCTTCAGGTTTGTCTCGCCGCAAGTTTTGACTGTTACCGTGAGGTAGCCTTCATTTAAAGGTAGAGCGTCGCAGGCGTTTACAATAAGGTTGATAAGTACCTGAATAAGCCGTTGCGGATTTGCTTCTACAACCGGACTTTTTTCCGGGAGGATCAGTTCAAAATTTCTGGTCGAGTTTTTTATTTTGTGACGGACAAAAGTCAGCGCCCCTTTGACCACATCGTTTAGTTCTACATATTCACGTCCGTCTTCGGGATTCTGTCGGGAATAGTCTTTCAATCGCGAGACAATGTCTTTAATGCGTGAAGCCGCTTCCATCATTTCCTGAAGGAGGTAGGGCAGGTGATTGCGCAGTTCGGAATATTCCAGCCCGCCGAGAACAAAATCGCCGTTTTCTTCGCTGAAATCGTCAAGTATTGCCTGAGTATCATTCCAGATATCTTTCAGTAGCGGGAGATTCAGAGTCAGATAGCTGTTGGGGTTGTTTATTTCGTGTGCCACTCCGGCAACGAGAACACCGAGCGAGGCCATTTTTTCAGCCTGCATCATTTGTTGCCGCCGTTGCTCAACTTCTTTTCGGGCGGAGATGTCTGTAAGTTTTCCTTCCACGTAAAGAGTATGCCCGTCTTTGTTTTTTTCACAGCGGGCATTGAATTCAACCCATATGGGAGTTCCGTCTTTTCGGAACATGCGCGTTTCAAAATCTTTGACGACTTCTTCAGTGCGCAGACGGGAAAAAACGGTGTCCCTGTCAACAGGATCGCAGTATAATTGGGAACTTATGTCTGTAATGGAGGTAATCAGTTCGTCAGGAGAGCCATAGCCGAGTATCCGGGCCATTTCGCGGTTGGCTTCAATGAATCGGCCACGTATTGTGGAGCGGTAGATTCCTTCCAGAGCTTTATCGAAAATAGATCTGTATTTGCGGCCTTCTTCTTCTTTTTCGCTCCATTCTGTAATGTCATGTGCCGAGACTGTTCCTGCGACGATTGAGCCGTTTTCAATCACTGGAACATAGGTGTTCTCGTAATACTTGGTTTCGCCTTTGCGCCGTTTATATTTGCGCTTCAGGATATAGGATTCACCCTGTAGAACTCTGTCAAAGTGTTCTCTGGCGGATTGTACTTCTTTGCCTTCAGTAAAAATATCCAGCACGCTCATTCCGGCGCTGATTTCAACACCCCAATTGTGTTTTACGAATTCATAGTGAGCTTGATTGAAAGTTATATAACGATAGGCCGGATCAAAAGAAAATTGCATCACGTTGCGCGGGGCATCTATAAGGGCGCGAAGCTGTTTCAGTTCTTTTTGGAGCTGGGTGTTTTGCTTTTCCAAATTCTGGACGCGTTCTTGAGAGGATGCCATATCAAATCCTATAGTCTGCCTGTTTTTTTGCTATGATTGAGTCTGTTTCATTTTATTGAGACGTTTATTGAGGGCCTGTCTGGATACTCCGAGTATTGCCGCGGCTGTTGCCTGATTATTGTCAGTGCGTCTCATGGTTTCTTCGACCAGTTCATCACAGACTTCTTTTAATGTGGGAAGGCTGGTTCCGAAGGCGACTTTGCCCTCAACTGTTTGTTTCTGAACCTGCTTAGTGATGGCTGGAGCATGGCTGATATGACGTTCCAGTCTTTCAATATTCAGCTTTAATCCATCGGTGCAGCTGAGGGCATCGAGAATAAGAAATTGCAGTTCTCGGATATTCCCGGGGAAATCGTAAGATGAGAGCAGAGCGACGAGGTTTGCAGGGATTTCCGGTTTTTTTTGTCCTTCTTCTTTACATGCTGCGCGCAGGAAATAATCCACAAGCATGGGTATATCTTCTTTGCGTTCCCGAAGAGGCGGAATGTGAACATGATGGGCTTTAAGTCTGTAATAGAGATCGCTGCGGAAACCGGGACCATCATTTAATATATCTGGATCAATGTTGGTGGCGGCAATAATGCGCGCATCGGTTTTGCGGGTTAAATCCGACCCGATGGGCATGTATTCCCGTTCTTGCACAAGTCTTAGGAGTTTGAGCTGCGAAGCGTGGGCGAGGTCACCTATTTCATCCAGAAACAGAGTTCCGCCGGCTGCGTTGACTACAAGTCCTGAGCGGGCTTTGTCTGCTCCGGTGAACGCACCTTTTTTATGACCGAAGAGTGTGTCTGCAAAAATATTATCATCAAGCCCGGCAATATTCACGGGTACGAAATCGCCGCTTTTCCCGCTTACTTTATGAATCGCACTCGCAACGAGTTCTTTACCTACGCCGCTTTCTCCGGTGATCAGTACCGGTTTGGAGGAATCTGCAATCGCTTCAATATATTTGAAGATGGAACGCATAGTCATATTATCGGTGATGATATGATCGAAGGCTTCGGGATGTTCAAGTTTGTCATCCAGAAAGCGGGAGCGGAGACTGGTATTTTCTCTTTTCAGCTCGCGGATTTGAATGGCATGACGGATGCCGGAAACTAGACTGTTTTTATCGTAGGTTTTTACAAAGAAATCGAAAGCGCCGAGTTTCAGACATTGCACGGCTGTTTCAAGCTGATTCATACCTGTAATCACAAGTATGGGAATATCCGGATGCTTGGCGGAAACCAGACGGATTAAGTCTTCTCCGCTGACATTGGGCATGGCGAGATCCGCGGCAATTACTTCTACTGCGGTAGTTTTCAATATAGATTCTACTTCGCGGCTGTCGTTACAGCAAAGGATGTTATCAATGCCTGCTGACTTCAGAGCCAGCGAAAAAGACCGCAACCATGTTTCCTCGTCATCAACGAGAAGCACGGGGTTTTTAGGGAAAGTGCTCTTGTTCATCCTGTCCTTTTGAAATTATCAGTCTTGCATCACTTAAATATGAGTTGAATTTGTTAAAGATAATATATGCCAGCAACAAATGTTGCAACTGTGAAGTTGAAATTTAATCATACGAACGTGTATCTATAAGCGGAGCAGCGCCGTCTTCGATAATTTCATTCTCATCAAGTATCAGCAGGGCAGGTCTGAGTTTAACTTTTTCCTGAAACGCGGGAATAAATTTGCTTTCATCAAGTGGTCCGTCGAGTTGAAGCTTAAGTGTCAGCAGGTCGCGTCCTTTGTCATTGGTGATTATGATTTGATGCTTTTTTATTTGAGGGAAAACCTTTGTAACTTCTGCAACCTGCGCAGGATAAATAAATTGTCCTTTTACTTTGGCGGTGTCGTCTGCTCTGCCGAGTATTCCGGCAAGTTTGGGAGCTGTTCTTCCACATGCACAAGGCCTGTCGATCATGCGGGATAAGTCACCTGTTCCGAAACGGATCAAAGGATATGAAAGAGTATAAGGGGTAACTACTACTTCGCCTACTTCGCCCATCGGCAGGGTATGCCCTGTCTGCGGATCACATATTTCAACATAGCAACGGCTGGAAACGTGCATTCCGCCGAGGTCCAGACATTCGTAAGCAATACAGCCGACATCAGCCGTACCGTATCCCTGTCTCACTTTCATGCCGAAAGCTTCTTCGATTTCATTTCGCAGAGATTCCGGCAAACGTTCCGCCGCAACAAAAGCAACATCCAGTTTGAAATCTTTTTTAAGATCAAGTCCTGCCGCCTGTGCTTTTTCTGCAATAACTTTCAGAAAGCTGGTCATGCCCACAAATCCGGTTACAGGAAGCGTGGTCATCAATTGTGATTGAACAGCAGAATTGCCCGGTCCGGCAGGGATTACAGCGCACCCTATTTCTCGAAGAGGTTCTTCAAGCATCAGTCCTGCCGGGGTGAGGTGATAGCTGAATGTCATCTGGACAAGATCACCCGGGCGGAATCCTGCGGCGTAAAATCCTTCCGTCCAGCCCCAGTAATCTTTTTCCCGTCCTTCGGGATCAAAAAGAGGGCCGGGCGACTGGTAAATTCTGCTCAGCTCACCGGGAGTAGCGGTGAGCAGCCAATCCAGCCCTTTATCCTGTTGCAAATTGAGAAGTTCTTTTTTGCGAAGAACAGGGATTTTGGAAAAACTATCAAGGTCATTTATGTCGTCAGCAGTCATTCCGGCAGAACCCATGCGAGTCTGAAATTCTTTGGATGAATCCATCGCTTTGGAGATAACTGTTTTTATTTTGTCCAGCTGTCTTGCCTTGCGGCTTTCGGGGGTATCATGCTCTATCGGGTCATAAATTTTATTTGATCTGTCCATCGCTAAATCCTCGTCTTTTAGGTCTATTGGCTAGTTAAGAATAGGTAATTGGAAAACCTTGTTAACCTAGCCAGCGTTTACGGCGGCGATAGTGTTTTACATCGCGGTAGCTGCGTTTTTTCCCGCCATGGGAGAGGCCTAGATAGAATTCCTGAACATCCGGGTTATGTAAAAGCTCCGAACCTTTTCCGTCCATAACAATGCGGCCGTTTTCCATGATATAGCCGTAGTCAGCCAGTGAAAGGGCCATGCGGGCATTTTGTTCAACCAGAAGGACAGTAACTCCCTCTTCTTTGTTGATTTTTTTAACTATATCAAAAATTTCTTCGACTAACAGCGGAGCGAGTCCAAGTGACGGTTCATCGAGCAGCAGCAATTCAGGGGAGGCCATTACAGCCCGGCCGATGGCGAGCATCTGCTGTTCTCCGCCGGACATGTAGCCTGCAAGCTGGGCTTTGCGTTCCCGTAGTCTCGGGAAATATGTATATACTTTTTCAAGGTTGCCTGAAAAGTTTTTAGCAGGTTGAGTATAGGCTCCGCAACGCAGGTTTTCTTCGACAGTCAGATCTTCAAAAATACGGCGGCCTTCCATAACTTGAAAAATGCCTTGCCGGACTGTTTTTTCGGGACTTTTACTGCTCATCGGCTGTCCCTTGTAGAGAATTGTGCCCGATGTCGCCTTACCGTCTTCGCCTTCCAACAGCCCTGAAATGGCTTTCAAGGTAGTTGATTTACCTGCCCCGTTTGCACCCAGCAGAGTTGTGATACTGCCTTTGGCGACATTTAAAGAAAGACCTTTCAAAACCAGAACTACATCGTTGTAGACGACTTCAAGATTTTGAACGTTTAGCAGACTCATATGTTTTCCTTGCCTTAGATAATCAGGAGGGCATAAACCCCTCCTGATTGTTCAATAATTCAGGTTTATTTACCCAGCCACTTTGCATCGCGAGGCAGAGAAACTGTCTGCACGAATTCAAGTTTGCCGTTTTTAACAGTACAAACGTTAACAGCCATGCTGGGTCTGTGATCTTCGGGGTAGAAGCTGATTGCAGGGGCAAGTCCCATCGGGTCATAATCACGCATTGTTTCGAGTGCGTTCTTAATGTTTTCCCCTGTTATTTTGCCATTGGCAGCCGCTTTTTTCATTCCTTCAACCATCACCATAGTGGAGACGAATCCGCGCAGGTAATGGGTCATTTGAGGCTGACCTTTGGTTTCTGTTTCAATGATCTTCATGCCCGGAACATCCTGTCCGTAAACAGCCGCGGCCTGCATGCCGAGATTGCCTTCACAGGCTGGTCCGGCCATTTTTGCAAGGTTTTCGTCATTGCCCCAGATGTTTACGAGGAATTTGCCTTTAAATCCGAGCTTTTCAGCGTCTTTCATGAGTACAGCTGTGGAAGGAGTTGTCCCGCCTACCCATACGAAGTCGGCTTTCTGCTTTTTCAGACCGAGGAGCTGAGGAGTTGCATCCATTGCTTTGAGGTCGAGGGTTTCGTCGCCTGTGACTTCAAAGCCGAGTTCTTTTGCGTATTCTTTCATGGCTGGAAGTGGAACGTGTCCGTAAGGCTTGTCCGGGTAGACAAAAGCAATGCGGGGAGCGCGTTTTTCTGTCCATGTGTCTTTGATATATTTTAGCCCTGCACGCCCCTGTGTGGAGTAGTCGGGTGCTATTGTGAAGTTGTATGGAGCTTTTGAAGGATCCATGAGGTGAGGCGAGTAGGACGCAGAAAATACGGGGATTTTATCGCGGGATACAAAACGGACGAGAGCTTCGGTGTCGCCTGTTCCCCATCCCTGCAAGGCAACGATGCCTTTAGATTTAAATCGTTTATACGCAGAAAGTGCCTGCTGCACGTTGTAAGCATAATCAACCTGAATCAGTTCAATTTGTTCGCCGTTGATTCCGCCGTTGGCGTTTACGTAAGCAGCGCAGTCTTTAATGCCCTGAGCGTAAGGGACTCCCACGCTGGAGGTGGGGCCTGTAAGGTCGGAAAGAAGTCCTACTTTTATTGTTGCAAAAGCTGCGGTTGCAAAGAGCATCACTGTCATGACTACCGATGAAATTATGATCTTTTTCATAATCTGGTCTCCTGTAAAATTGTTGAATTATCGTTTATGTGTCTGCCGGCATTTTTTTAATAAGCGAATGGGTAAAGTTTCCAATATGCCTTGATGAGTTTCCATTTACGGACCAACCCTTCCGGTTCGAATATTAAGAAAAGCACGAGAGTCAGCCCGAATATCCCTTCTTTAAGCGGAGCCATTAAGGAGCTGATGTCAGGAGCAAATGAAGATAGCAGGGATGTGGTGGTGTTAAGAACTTCCGGTAGGAGAGTAATAAACACCGCGCCGAAGATTGCGCCTGTAACAGACCCCATTCCGCCGACAATGATCATGGCGAGATAGCTGATGGAAAGGGAGATAGAGAATTGTTCAGGGGTGATGTACATCGTGTAGTAAGCCCACAATCCGCCTGCAATCCCGGCAATGAAAGAGCTTGTTGCGAAAGCTTGCAGTTTAAATTGGAACAGATTCACCCCTACATTTTCGGCGGACTGGTAGAAGTCGCGGATGGCGATAAAAGCTCTTCCCGAACGTGAACGGATAATGTTGCTGATTCCAAGCACACATAAAATGGTTACTCCGAAGATGAGGTAAAACATCTTTTCGTCTGAATCGAATGAAAATCCCATGATGGAAGGAGGATCGACAGGCATTCCGTTTGCCCCTCCCGTTAAGGCGGACCAGTGCAGGAATACATATTCAAGAATCATCTGAGCCGCCAAAGTGGAGATGGCAAGGTAGATGCCTTTAAGCCTCAGCGAGGGAATGCCAAAGAACATACCTGCGAGCGCGGCAAAAGCTCCGCCTCCGAGAAGGCATATAATAAAGGGTAAACCTTTGGAGGCCAGAATTGCACACCCGTAAGCACCGACGCCGACAAATGCGCCGTGTCCCAGTGACATCTGTCCGCATACGCCTGTGAGCAGATTAAGGGAGACAGCCCCAATGGCTGCGATCATGATCAGGTTCATTACTGAAATATAATAAAAGTCGAGGACCTGCGGCGCTATGAGCATTGCCCCAATGAACAGCCCCAGACATGTTTTCTGAAACATGGAGGTAAAAAACTGGTCTTCTTTATTATATGATGTAAAAAAAAGTCCGCATTTAAGCATGTTAAACCCTCTCTATTTCCTTTGTTCCGAACAGGCCGTATGGTTTGACCATGAGAATAATTACCAGCACGACAAAAGAAGCAACCTCTTTAAACCCGCCGAGATTCAGCAGTTCGCGAGCGACACCTTCGCAGACGTTTTCCAGCACACCGATAATCAGTCCGCCGAGGGCTGCGCCCAGAAGGCTGTCCAACCCTCCGAGAATTACAGCCGGGAAGACTTTAAGTCCGAGATGTCCGAGCTGAGAGTTTATGCCGTTGATGTTGCCGAGAATTATTCCGCCGATGGACGAAACTACCGCGGCTATACACCAAGAAAGGGCGAATATGTTTTTAATGCCGATACCCATAGACTGCGCGGCTTGTTGGTCAAATGCTGTTGCCCTCATGGCAATGCCGATGGATGAGTATTTGAAAAACAGAGAGAAGACGGCAAACAGCAGCAGGCAGAGAACAAAGGCGGCTACATATACCGGAGCAATAGGCAGTCCGATAAGTATAAAAGGTTCCTGCGGAAGAATGGGCGGAAAAACTCTGATCTGCGTGCCCCAGAAGACTTGAACCAGAGATTTCAGAATGGATGAAAGTCCGATTGTAACCATTACTACGGATATGATCGGTTCACCGATGAGGGGGCGAAGTATCATTCTTTCTATCACCAGCCCGAGGATTACGGAGAAAGCCAGCGTCATCAGAAAGGCCAGCGCGAAAGGAATCTGGTACTGAACCGTCAGCGCGAAGCAGATGTACGCACCGGCCATGACCATTTCGCCTTGTGCAAAGTTAACAACTTTTGTTGCCTTGTAGATGATAACAAAACCAAGGGCGACCAGACTGTATATGGAACCAACAACAAGGCCGTTGATTATAAGTTGGAAATAATATTCCATGATCAAACCTTCCTTGCGGGGTTGTTTAGTTCGCGAATGGCTATGTCGCCCGACATGGTGCGTTCGGAGCCGTCCTGGTATCTGATGCGGGTGGTGAGATTCAGCATGGAATCCCCGTTATACAATGCGTTTATAAGATCTTCGTATCTCTGTTCGATAACTTTTCTACGAATTTTACGGGTACGGGTCAGCTCTCCGTCGTCTGCATCAAGTTCCTTGAACAGCAGGGCAAATCGTTTGATAGATGTGCCTTTCTGCAAGGTTTCATTGATGGAGGAAACTTCCTTTGCAATGAGGTCGTAAAGGCGTGGATTGGCGGCTAAATCCTGATATGTTGTGTAGGTGAGTTGTTCCTGTTCAGCCCAGCGTCCGGCAATGTCACTGTCGAGACAGATAATGGCGGTGATATAATCCCGCTCCCGTCCGATGACGACAGTTTCCTGCACGTAGGTGGAAAACTTAATTTTGTTTTCAATAAATTGAGGCGAGAAGCGGGTTCCGTCATTAAGTTCCATTACGTCGCTTAAACGGTCGATAATGATAAGTTGTCCGTTATCCTTAAAGTATCCTGCGTCACCGGATTTGAGCCATCCGTCTTCAAGTGTTTCCGCTGTTGCTTCTTTATTTTTAAGGTAGCCGAGGAAAACGGCCGGACTCTTGGAAAGAACTTCTCCTTCGTCAGATATTTTGATCTGTGTTTCTGAGATAGGTTCGCCGACTGTGTCGAAATTGATTTCGCCGTTTTTATGGATGCAGGATATTCCGGCAATTTCGGTCTGTCCGTAAATCTGTTTTAAGTTGATACCGAGAGCGTGAAAGAATGTAAAAGTGTCCGGCCCGAGAGGAGCTCCACCCGTTGATGCAGACCGAATGCGCGAGAATCCGAGTCTGTCGCGCATGGCTCTGAATAATCCTATTTCTGCAAGTTTATAGCCGAGTTCCAATGCGTTGCTTGGTTTTTCGCCGTGAAGAATTTTTTCAGCGTACTTAATTCCGATAGGCATGAGTGTGTTGAAAATCCATCTTTTAAACGGCGTGGTTTCCATTATGCGAACGCGAACTTTTGCGGCCATGTTTTCCCAAACTCGGGGCGGTGAAAATATGAGATGCGGTCCGATTTCACGAATGTTTTCCTGTATGGTGTCCGGTTCTTCCGGGAAGTTGACGCAGAAGCCGAACAGTAAAGCTGAAGCTACCGCCATCATTTGTTCTCCCATCCATGCAAGGGGTAGAAAGGAAACAAATTCATCAGATTCGTTTTTCGGATCGGATATTCCGAGATTGTAAGCCATGGAGAGTAAATTAGTATGCGACATCATCGCCAGCTTGGGGCGGCCTGTTGAGCCTGAAGTTGTAGCAATGATTGCTATGTCGTCTGGTGCTGTCTCTTTGGACCACTTTTCAAAGTCGGATGCAGTGTCGCGGCCCATGTCGCAAATTTCATCAAAGGACATGAGTCCTTCTTCTTTGTATCCGACTAGCCCTTTGGGATCGTGATAGATGATGTGTTTGAGCTGCGGCAGTTCATGGCGGATAGACATGATTTTATCAACCTGTTCCTGATCTTCCGCCACTACCAGTTTCGCTTCTGAAAGTGTGAACACGTAACCTATTTCGTCAGCCGGAGCGTCTTGATAAAGGCCGACGGAGTAACCGCCGATTCCTTGAACAGCCAATTGTGCCCAGAGCCATTCAGGTCTATTATCACCGATGATGATAATGGCATCGCCTTTTTCTATGCCCAGTTTTTTAAGTCCGCCTGCGAATTCGGAGGTGATGGTCAGATAATCTTTGTATGTAAAAGGCTGCCATATGCCGTGATGTTTTTCGCGCATGGCAGTTCGGTCCCCGCGTTCGCGGGCATTCTTGATCAGTAAGGCCGGAAGGGTTGTTTTGTAAATTTTTGTCATATTAACGCCCTTGGTAAAGCCCGTCTTCGTCGCCGAGGTAGGCGCTGATGACTTTGGGATTGCTTTGAACTTCTTCCGGTGTTCCGCTGGCTAAAATTCTGCCGAAATCAAGAACTACGACGTGATCTGAAATGTCCATGACAACACCCATATCGTGTTCAACTAAAAAGACGGAAATTCCCCATTCTTCGTTGATGTCGAGAATATATCTGGCCATATCTTCTGTTTCTTCGAGGTTCATGCCTGCCATAGGCTCGTCTAAAAGCAGAAGTTCAGGCTCGGCGGCCAGAGCGCGGCCCAGTTCGACTTTCTTTTGTACTCCGTAAGGTAAATGTCCGGCAGCTTGATGGCGGTAGGGGGAGAGTCCCAGAAAATCGATAATTTCTTCAACGCGCGCACGGTGTATTGATTCTTCTTTGCGGGCTTTGCCGAAGTAGAAAAGAGATGCGAGTAATCCGTATTTTATGCGGGAGTGCCGTCCGACCATCAGGTTATCAAGTACAGATAATCCTTTGAACAGGGCTATATTCTGAAATGTGCGGGACATTCCGAAATCAGTGCGTTTGCATGCTTTGGTTTCGAGCAGTTCCTTTCCGCGCATGGTGATGGAACCTTTGTCCGGGGTATAGCGACCTGAAATGCAATTGAGCATACTGGTTTTGCCCGCACCGTTTGGACCGATGAGAGACGTTATGCTCCCTTTGGGGACTTCGCAGGAAACACGGGAAAGAGCTGCAACACCTTTAAAAGTAAGCGTAATATTGTTGACGCTCAGCAATGGTTCATTATTCCCATTCATCCCTGAAATCCTCCGGCCCTACAACGTCGTAGCCGTTTTTCTGCAAAGCAGCGGCAACAGATGAAGGATTTTCAGCGTTGATTCGGATAACAACCATTCGGCAGTCATTATGTTTGAAGGTTCCGGTCGAGATAATTGAGTAACCGAGATCGTCAATCAGGCTTGCGACGTGTTTTAACACTCCGGGCCTGTCACTTACTTCAAAAACTATTCTGGAGCCGCCTTCCGCAAACCCCATTTCTTCCGCGAGCACATCAAGTATAACGTTTCGGTTTATATAACCGATAAGCTTAGCGTTGCCGTCCACTACGGCAAGTCCTGCGAGATTCTTTTCGCGCATTTTAGCTGCTGCGGCTTCAATTTCTGTTTCAGGGCTGATGGTGGTGATGTCTGTGCGCATTATTTTGCGTAAGGTCAGTTTGGATAGCAGATAGTTTATTTCATGCTTATCCAGTCCGGTCATCTTGGAAGGCATTGCCGCGCTTACATCTTCAGTGCGGACGTATCCGATGAGCTTATCGTTTTCTACAATCAGCAACATCCACAGCATGTGTTTTTCCATAAGAGCAGCAGCATCTTCCGCAAGAGCATCCGGAGATTGCGGCATGAAATCTTTCAGCATTTTTAGCCCGACGTACATCGTATAGGTTCCTCCTGAAACAAGTATTGTTCAGAACCTATTGGAAAGATTGTGCCAAGTTTTGTGGTGTTGCTTTTGGGGATTATAAAAAATCATTTTTCGGATATGTTTGGCAGTTAAAACAATCTCTTACGGTTTTTATGGAAGAGAAATATTTATTAATAATTTGTTTTTGTTCAACAAAGGCGGAGAATTTAACAGAAGGCACAGTGCAACTTTTGTTTACACGACGCACAGGTTTTACGAAGAATGCGCCTTTTGTTGCGCTGAGGCCGTTTTGCAATAAAAGTTGCACCTGCAATAAAAGTTGTATTTTAACCAAAGAAATTAAATTTATCTGCTTGTTTTGAATAAATATTATCTGTTACATTTAGTCGGATATTTAAAGATAGAATTATGGTTAATGCAGATAGTGTGCTTGTAAGGGAGAAAAATTGTTTTTTAATTCTTTAAGTAAAAGCCGCATTTTTAAAATGCTGAAACACGGGATGTATGTAGTTGTGCTCTCGATGTTTTTTTTGTCCGTTTCGGCAAAAAAATTATACTGTGCCCAAGTTCAAGATAATAAAAAATCTTATGCCGTTTTTAGCGGCGATAAAGTTCGGTATGCACAAAATCCACGTTCTGGAAATGTTCAGAAAACTTCTTCCGGGAATGAATCCTCTCAAAGTAAGTTTAGGAATAAGGCTGATCCGGCATTGGATTTCAGCGTTTTGGGTGAAGTTGTCATTCTTTTGCTGTTTGTCATTCTGTTAATATTTTTTTGGAATCGTAAGCTTTTTAAGTTGAATCAGATTTTAAATGAAGAAGTTGCGCAGCGCAGAAGGATGGAGAGTGTTCAGAGTTCACTGTACCGTATAACTCTTGCTGTTACGGAAGTCTCGGGCATGGAAGAGTTTTATTCTATAGTACAAAAACATATTAACGAGTTTATGTATGCTCGTAATTTTTATATTGCTTTTTATGACCAAGAAAAGGATGTGCTTAGCTTTCCTTATTTTACTGAAGACGTGGAGCCTATTCCTCCTCCAAGGTCTCTCGCAAAGGGTTTTACAGATTATGTGATAAGAACAGGTACTCCTTTGCTGGCGGACAGACGTAAACAGGCTGAGCTTATCTCGCTCGGTGAGCTGGAGATAATTGGAGCTCCTTCGGTTGTATGGCTCGGAGTTCCTCTTATCCATGAGGGGCGCACTATAGGTGTTTTAGCTGTGCAAAGTTATGATGAGTCGGAAATTTTAGATGAAGGGGATTTAGATATTCTCTTGTTTCTTTCTCCTTATGTCGGAATTGCGTTTGACCGGCTTCAATTGCATGAGCAGGCCCGTTTGAAAGCCTTGGCTTTACAAGAAAGTGAAGAGCGATTCAGGACTCTTTTTGAAGAATCATCTGATGCTGTAGTTTTAATAGATAATGAGCTTATCGTTCAGTGTAACCGGGCCGCCTATAAACTTCTGCACATGAATTCAAGTTCAGAGCTGATAGGCTTAAGCCCGAAAGAGGCGGGGCCTGAGTATCAGCCTGACGGAAGTTCTTCTTTGGAAAAGTTTCGCCGTATTGCAGGAGAGTGTTTGCTCAATGGGGCAGATCGTTTTGAGTGGATTCTAAAAAAAGCTGACGGCGAGGTTTTTCCGGTTGAAGTTTTGCTCACCCCGATCATGTATAAAGGGAAAAATATACTCCACGTTGTCTGGCGTGATATTACAGAAAGAAAAAAAGCAGAAGAAGCTTTAATTGAACGGGAAGTAAAATATAGAGCTCTTTTTGATTATGCGAATGATGCAATTGTTTTAATGGATTTAAACGGCAATTTCGTGAGTGCCAACCCGGAAGCTCTCTCCATGTTCCGTTGTCACTCGGAAGAGGAATTTAAATATCTTTCGCCGGCAAATCTTATGCCTAAAATGCAACCGGATGGGGTTTCTTCTGTTGTTTCTTTTGCAGCACATATTCAAACTGCACTTGAGTCAGGAAGTCTGGAGTATGAGGGAGTAGGTAAACGTATAGATGGGGGAGAGTTCTACGTTAATGTTCGAATTCGCCCTCTCGTAGTTAATGGAAAAACTCTTTTGCTTGGGACACTCCGTGATATTACCGAAAAAAGAGCCAGTCGCGCGGAAATTGAACGCTCTGTTTCATTGCTTACCGCAACAATAGAATCCTCAGCTGATGGTATTTTGGCGGTTGACGGATACGGACTGGTTGTCGCGTGGAACAGTCGGTTTGCCAATATGTGGGATATTCCTGAGCAATTTTTAAATGATGGAATCGTAACCGATATTTTTGGGCTTATTCTTGATCTGGTGGAAGGTCCAAAGTCGGCAAGCGACAAAATATGGAACTTTCCATTTGAGTCTGAACCGAATCATGTCGATGAATTTATTCTGAAAGATGGAAGGATTATTGAAAGATATTCAAATTCTCAGCGCATTGGTTCCGAAGTAGTAGGGAGGGTTTGGAACTTTAGAGATGTGACAGATAGGCGTAAAAGTGAAAAGGCTTTGGAAGAATCATATCGTCGCTTAAATGATATAATTGAATTTTTGCCTGACCCTACGATGGTTGTCGATGCCGAAGGAGTCCTTGTCGCATGGAATAAAGCCATGGAGGATGTTACGGGAGTGTCGAAGGAGAATATGGTAGGTAAAGGCAATTATGAATATGCGTTACCTTTTTATGGAGTTCGTAAACCTATTCTGCTCAACTGGGCCATTGATGCAGAAGAAGCTATCCCTTCGGATATGTACGAATATGTTCAGCGTAAGGGAAATGTGTTGTTTGGAGAGGTTTATGCGCCAAAAGTTTTTGGAGGAGAAGGTGCGTATTTTTGGGGCGTGGCTTGTCCACTCCGTGATGCTTCAGGGAAGATTTATGGCGGGATAGAATGTTTGCGTAATGTTACTGATCGCCGCCGAGTTGCAAGAGAACTTAATCGGGCCAAGTTGGACGCAGAAGCTGCGACCCGTGCCAAATCTGAATTTTTGGCAAATATGAGCCATGAAATACGGACTCCGATGAACAGCATCATCGGACTTGGGCATCTGGTATTAAATTCTATTCTTGATACTACTCAGCGGGAGTGTCTGGAAAAAATGATGTCTTCAGCTGATTCTTTGCTTTCGATTATTGATGAGATTCTTGACTTTTCAAAAATTGAAGCAGGCAAACTTGTGCTGGAAAATACCGAGTTTGCGCTTGATAATGTTCTTGATAAACTTTGCAATCTGGTTGCAATTAAGGCTGAACAGAAAGGTCTGGATTTTGTTTTATCAGTTGCTCCTGATGTTCCGCATCGCATAATAGGTGATCCTCTTCGTTTGGGACAAATTCTTACAAATCTTACGAATAATGCAATAAAATTTACAAAGGAAGGAGAGGTTTCACTTCTTATTTCCTGTGTTGGTGAATGTCATAATCCGTCCGATATTTGTCTTAAATTTATTGTCCGGGATAGCGGGATAGGGCTAAGTAAAGAAGAAATAGAAGAATTATTTAAATCTTTTAGTCAGGCAGATGCTTCAACTACCCGCAAATTCGGAGGGACCGGATTAGGGCTTGCTATATCAAAAAGCCTCGTCAATTTGATGGGTGGGGCTATAAGCGTTGAAAGTCAGCCGGGTTTAGGAAGTTCTTTTGAGTTTGATATAAATTTTATAAATGCTGAAACTCAGCCCAGTCTGATTATGCCTTCCAGCACTCACGGAATGAGAGTTCTCGTAATCGATGAGAACAGTACTTCGAGAGAGTTTCTCGGGGCATGGCTTAAGTATTTATCTTTTGATGTCGTTTTAGAATCTTCTACTGATTCAGGTATTGATCAATTACAATCAGATTGGGCCGACGGCGCGAAAACAGATTTAATTATTATGGATTATAATCCTCTTCATACGGATGGTTTTGAAGAAGTTGCTTTGATCCGGTCTCTTCCTGATTTAATTGATATTCCAATTGTCATGATGATTCCTGTCGGGGTGGGAGAAGATGTTCGTAAACAAGCGTCGCTTAGCGGAGTAAATGGGTTTATTTCTAAACCTGTGACACGAGTTTCTTTGTATCAGTCTGTTAAAGCTGCATTCAAATTTGATACGGACCTAAAAAAAGATTCATCTGTTTGGAATAATATGCAGAACATCTCCGGGGTTAAACGGCGTAAAATCAAGGCTCTTTTGGTTGAAGATAATAAACTTAACCAGTACGTGGCAACAAAGATGCTTGAAAGTTTTGGAATCGGCGTGACTGTTGCTGAAAATGGGCGCCAGGCTTTGGATGCTTTGTGGTCCGCTCCGTATGATATTGTATTAATGGATATTCAGATGCCTGAGATGGATGGGCTTACCGCTACACGGATAATCCGTTCGGATGAGCACTATAAAGATCTGCCTATTTTAGCAATGACAGCTCATGCCATGCCGGGTGATCTCGAAAAAAGTTTAGAAGCCGGTATGAATGAACACATAACTAAGCCTATATCTCCCGTAACTCTTTTAGATGTTTTGAAAAAGTATATTAAATCAACTGCTTTTAGTTATGTTCCCATCAGCGGCGGAGAAGAGCAGGATGGTATAGATATTCCTGAAGTTCCGGGAATTGATATTGTAAAAGGACTAAGTAATGTCGGGGGTAATAAAAAAGGGTATCTTCGAGTTTTGAAGGGATTCAGACATTATTACGGGAACTTTGCTGATGATTTAAAAATGTTGATTGATAATTCTGAATTTGAAAAAGCCGCAATTAAAATTCATTCTCTTAAAGGGGTAAGTGGTAATGTCGGAGCACAGCATCTTTATGAATTATGTCGGATTATCGAGGGTGAAATTCATGAATTTGATGAAGACAGAATGGCTTCTTCTTTAAAGCTATTTGCTTCAGAGCTGTTGAAAATCATTAAGGGATTAAGTGTGTTGCCTGGTGCTTATAAAAGTGAAAACAATGAATATATAAATGATAAAGATAAAAGTTTTGAGCTTATAAATGAATTATATAAACTTCTTAAAGAAGGAGATGCCGATTCTTATGACGTGCTTGAAGAATTGGTAAGATTTCTTGATCCTGAACAGTTTGAGGGACAGCTTCAAAAGTTGACGCAGCATATTGATAACTTGGATTTTGATGAGTGCTGCTTGGTTTTGGAAAAAATTGCAGCAGAACTTGGTATCACTCTTAGAAAAAGGTCATGAAATGGATGAAAAAGCAAAAATTTTAGTTGTGGATGATGAGCGCCTGAACCTCAATGTTCTTGCTGACTTATTACGGCAGGACTATAAAGTTATACTGGCAAAAAATGCTAATCAGGCTTTAGATCGTATAAATGCGGAGTTTCCTCCCGACCTTATTTTGCTTGATGTGGTTATGCCGGAAATGGACGGCTATGCTTTGCTGCATAAGATTAAAGAGCAGGAATTATCTAAAAATATTCCGGTTATTTTCATAACAGCTCTTGATTCAAAGCAGGACGAAGCTCGCGGGCTGGAAATGGGCGCTGTTGATTACATTCATAAGCCTTTTCATCCGTCCATTGTAAAAGCCAGAATTAAGAATCACCTCATAATTTCCAGACAGCGAAAACTCCTTGAAGGATTAGCAAATCTTGACGGACTGACGGAGATGCCTAATCGTCGGAGTTTTGAAATTGCGGTGGAAAAAGAATGGCGTAGATGTCTGCGGTCAGGAGATGTAATCTCTCTTGCTATGCTGGATGTGGATTGTTTTAAGCAGTACAACGATAACTATGGGCATGCTGCAGGTGATGAAGCTCTGAGAAACGTCGCCAATGTTCTTACTCGTGAGATAAAGCGTCCGGCTGATCTTGCAGCTCGTTTCGGAGGAGAGGAGTTTGTTATTCTGTTGCCGGAGACTGATGCTGAAGGAGCTAAATTTAAAGCAGAAAAGGTGCGCGCGGCGGTTGAGGCTTTACAAGTTGTTCATGGATTTTCTTCTGCGGGGCAATTCCTGACAGTCAGCATTGGCGGGGTAACGGTATCTCCTTCAATGTCGTCAAAGCCGCTGGATATGACTGTGGGGGCAGATTCTATGTTGTATGAAGCTAAACGCCGCGGTAGAAATATGGTTTTATGGACTGATCTGAGCTGATTGGTTTTGTTACATTGCTTGTAGATTAAAGATATTGTTCTTCAGGTTCCTGCGAACTGTCCGTAGGGAACCAGATGTTGAAGGATGTTCCTTCTCCTAAAGTACTTTCGCACTCGATCCTTCCTTTTAGAGCTCTGGTCACAAGGTTGTATACTAGATGCATCCCCAGTCCCGTGCTGCCGGAGCTTCGCTTTGTAGTGTAAAAGGGATCATATATTTTGAGTAGTTGTTCATTATCCATGCCTATCCCGTCATCTGAATATTTGAAAAGAATTCCATTACCGCTCTTTTTTGCTTCAATTGTTATTAATCCTTGTTTGTTGTTCGGAAAAGCATGAGTCAGAGAGTTGGTTATAAGGTTCGAAATTACCAGCATGAGAGAGCCGGGAGAAATTGTGATATCGATGTCCTCAGGGCATTTTACTTCCAACGTGTGATTATGACCTTTAAGTTTGGGTTTCAGGGATATAAGTATTCCTTGGATATAATCCAGAAGATTAATATTTCGCAGGTCTTCTGATGACTGGTCTACAGCTAACTGTTTGAAGTCACTTATTAATTTTGCGGATCTGTCAAGGTTTTTCACAATGTTTATAAGCGCAACGGAACTCGTAGCGATATATTTTTCAAGGTCTGACTTTTTCAAGGAATTATCTGAAAATTGTGTTTGCAGATTGTCGGTTATTTCTTTCAAGTAGGAAGTTCCAGTTACACCGATACCCAGTGGGGTATTTACTTCGTGCGCTATGCCTGCGACCAGTTCTCCCAGTGAGGCCATTTTTTCTGTTTCAACAAGTTTATTTTGGGTCTGGCGTAATTCATCCATTGATTTTACCAGAGCTGTGTTTGCATTCTCAAGTTCAATTGTCCGCATGGAAACTCTTTCCACCAGCTCCTTATTCATATGCTGGAGTGTGCTTTCTGCTTCTTTTATGCGGGTTATATCCATGGATATAGTAAGAATAGCCGGTGTATTAGTTGCTGTTGATGTATAGGGTACTTTTGTTGTTTCAAGCCAGTGTATATTTCTGTCCTTGTCCAGATAGCTTTCTTCGATTGAAAGCTTTTCATTTCGCTCTACAACTCTTTCGTTATCACCTAATATTCGTGTGACATCATCATGGTTATCTATGACTTCGGTTAAGTTTTTCCCGGTAATATTATCGGTGGATTTCTGCAGTCTTTCAGCTTTGTTTTCATTTACCAGAAGGAATTTGCCATGGATGTCATTTGCAAATATTTCTTGAGGAAGAAGATCAATAATTTGTCTAAGTCTAGCTTCGCTTTCAAGAGCTTTTTTTACCGCATTTTTGTTTTCAGTAATGTCCTGTCCCTGCAGCAATATGAAATTAGCTCTTCCATTCGGGTCCATTTTTACAGGTGAGAAAGTCCACGCAAAAAAAGGTTTCTCTCCTGATTTTGTCAGTATAGGTATTTCAACGATTGGTGGATTTTGTCCCGATGCGGCTCGCGCCAAGTATTGCTCCACATCTTGTGAATACTCGGGAGGGAAGAACTCTATCAGAGCATTTCCATGAAAATTTTTATGTGAAAATTTAGCCAGTTTTTCAGCGGCAGGATTCATATCCATAATTTTACCGTGAAGATCACAGTTGATTATTGGAGCTTTGGCAGATGAAAAAAGTTTGGATATATATGTGCTTTTTTCATGTAGATTTTCAACCATTGTTTCAAGGGTTTCCCCTAGCTGGTTGAATTCCTTTACTTGTCCTTTTATAAAAGAAGCATCGCTGGTTCCTTTTACAACCGAATCAGCGTAATCAGTCAGTTTCTTTAGTGCTGTGAGAATTCGTTTTTGCATTATCCATGCAGTACTGAAAGAGAGTAGTATCGCAAGCGAGAGCATCATCCCCAAGCTTTTCATAAAACCCAGTTTAAGAGATTGAAATGAGGGGTTGATTCGTGAAAAACTGAAAAGCAAAGGGCTTTCAGCCTGATTCGAAAGTAGTTGTATTGTAGAAAATATGAGATTTTCTTTAACTACAAAATTTCCTGGCAAAGCATTATGGGCCCAGCTGATGAGCTCACTGATGGTTTCGCCGGAAGGATTGCTGGTGCTGATCAGTACTCTTTTTTTGCTTATCAGTACCGCGTCAATGGCGGAGGATGTTTTTTTTAAATTGTCTAAAAAAGAAACATTAGAATTTAAGTCGATCCCTCCATAAAGTATTCCAACAACTTCTCCGGTTTGATCATTGGTGACAGGTACAGCACAAACCAGAATTGTTTTAATATTGTCTCGTGTTCTGAATGATAAATGAGTCCACGTGGGTAATGTTGTAAGAGCATTTTTATGTTTTGTTTTGAGCTGAATGACAGGTATTTCAACAATTCCGGCATTAACCCAGCGCTCTCCCCCCTTGAATACGTCAAGAATATCCAAAAGATATCCTTGTTTAGAACTTAGAAAGTTATATAATTGTTGTTCAATAAAATCTGAATCTCCTGTGACAAGCGCTCCCTTGAAGTCTGGAGATATTGATAATTCAATTAAATCATCTTTTATATCCCCAAGAGTGTTATCCAGAGAAAGTCCTATAATACTTTCGGTTTTTTCAATATCAAGAGCCAGCTCATTTTCAAGGGTTGATTTAGAGAGGTAAAAGGACCATGAAAAAATAAAAATTACCATAATAAGAAGCAGTCCAAGCATAGGAATGATTATTTGGGATGTAAGCCTGAGCGGGCCTTTCTTGAGAAGTTTGTTCAAGTTAATCATAAATTAATCCTCAGCACGTCCTGAGTAACGGAAACTTTTATTTTTTAGGAGGTCCAATTTTTGAGGATTGATTCCTTTTTCTATAAGCTCAAGTCTACCTGAAAAAATAAGAGGTAATTTTTTAGATTCTCCTAACATATCAAGAATGACAGCGTCCGCCATTGCAACTCCATTGTCATCGTTTATTCGCATTACAGTTACATCCATTTCTCCTTTCTGGATAGCCTTGAGTTCAGAAGATCCTCCCCCCCATCCGTTAACCATAATTTTCCCGATCATATTTTTTTTGCGGAGGGCCTCTATAGCTCCTAAGGCTATATCTGTAGAACAAGCGTAAATAAATTTTATGTCAGGATTTTTTTCAATGATAGCTAGAGTGGCAAGCCTTGCCTTTTCTTTATTTATTCCAGTTTGATAGACCGAAACAAGCTCAAGATTTGTATTGTTATCCATGTAAGAAACAAAAGTTTTCCCTCTTACTTCGCTGAGATATCCCGGGTCGGGAAGAAGTATTGCATAACGCCCGTTTCCATATGTTTTTTCAGCAAAATATTCAGCAAGCATTTGGGAGCCGGTTACATGGTCAAATCCAATATACATCATGGGTTGTTTGTCGGTCCATGCTTTAAGAGGTGTTGTTATGTTCTGGAGTATTATTTTAGGTTTGTTCTTAATTAAAAGAGGTTCAATCATTCTTTGATGTCTGAGGGTATCAATCGTGAAAATAAGATAATTCGGATCAGTTGCTAATGCTTCTTTGAAGACGGTATTCTGCTCGCGGAATGTTGCTGTGGGTTTTAAGAAAAAAGAGTGTATTTGAGGTGTGATGCCATGTTGCTTCAGACGTAAGAGAAAAGATTTACTGCTTCTGTTCCAGTAATCAGAAATCTGTTTGCCTGGATATACCATTGCGATCGAGACGGTTAAGTTTTTATTTAAGGGAGGAGGAGAGTCTTTTTTAATCAATTCATTAAAATCAGTTGTTTTAGAAATTTCGTCTGAATTTAATTTATAAAAATCTTCAAGAAGATAGTAGTCTGCGGCCTTTGCTGTGGGAAGGTGTATAGCGCTAACCAGTAAGAATACTGTCAGTATTATGAAATAATAGTTTTTATATGATGAGCTCATTGTATTCCCTTTGGGGTTTTAAAGAACGAGCTTATCATATCAGGTTTGCAGTTAAAAGTAATTGTAAGAAGAAAGATGTGTCAAAGATATAAAGACTGCGGACATCCCTTGAGAATGCCCGCAGATATTAAAAGAACCCGTAATTATTATGAAGCGGTGCAGAGCCTGTTCTGCCGCTTAAGAACTGAAACGCCTAAGTAGACTAAGGGGGTGTCTAAAAGAGCTATGGCTGTTTTGGCCATCCATTGTCCCAGAATAATCTCCGTAACCGGTAAAATCCCGTAAAAAGCAATTGTCACGAAAATGGTAGAGTCTATCAACTGAGATGTGACCGTTGACAGGTTGTTTCTCAGCCATAAATGTTTTCCGTCCATTTTTTTACGAAGCAGGTGGAACAGCCAGACATCGTGAGTTTGGCTTACCGAGTATGCTATGAGAGATGCCAGCACAATTCTTGGAGTGTTTGCCAGCACACTGGCAAAGCCGTCCTGACCGTTCCAGAAAGGGGCCGGAGTCCAGTGAAGTGCCGCCCATGACAGGAAGATGGCAGCTAAAAGTGCGATAAAGCCGCAGTGGATGACCTCATTTGCTCTTTCTTTTCCCCATATTTCGCTTATGATGTCAGAAGCGATGAAAGTTAGAGAATAGGCGAGGACTCCAGCTGGAGCGTAAAATCCGAAGATGCTGATTATCTTGGTAGATACTACAGCGGCTATGACAAGTGAGCTGATAAAAAGGCACGTAAGAAGAGTGAACGCTTTGCGTTCAAAGGTTGAGGAGAGCATTATATTCCCTTGTGTTGATGGTTCTTGTCATGAAGCAGAGTCTGCCCGATACGAGCAAAAGGGAGAAAGTCCCGCATCTCGACAGTTCTGCTTCGGGGCCTGAAATTCTTTTCGGAGAGAAGGGTTGCCAGCATTGCAACAAAAAGTCAAAATAGAAAAACAGTCTTGTTTCGTTTCTTTTCGGTGGTTATACGGAGTTTTCTTTTAAGTCATAAGCTGTTATCTGCTCACGGCTTTCAACATTAAAAATAAATAAAAATCAGCTTTGCGCTGAATGAGTATAAAATTACGGGGATTTGTTATGAAAACGACTAAAAGCCAAGACAAGACTGATGCATTGAAAACTCTCGGAAAGGGAGGCGCCACCAATTATAACTATGATTCTCCCAGTCCTGAAATTCTTGAGATCTTTCCGAATAATTTCCCGGGCAGGCCCTATATCATAAGCATAGAATTTCCTGAGTACACTTCGCCTTGTCCTGTAACCGGACAGCCTGACTTTGCGAATATCATCGTGGAATATATTCCTGACGAAGTGTGCGTTGAATCCAAAAGTTTTAAGCTTTACATGGGGGCATACCGCAATCATCAGTCTTTTATGGAAACAATTACCAATAATATTCTGGATGATTTTGTCAGCCGTCTTTCTCCACTGTGGATGAGAGTTAAAGGTATTTTTTCTCCGCGCGGCGGTACGTGTCTTCACGTTTTTGCAGAGCATTACAACGAAGACAGCACACAGTTTGTAAAGGTCTGTGATATTGTCCACGAGTGGAAAATCGAGTCTGGAAGACACCGTTCATAATTATTATAATGAACGGTCATAACTTTTACGGTTAAATCAGTTGACAACTTTGGGGTTATTTCTTATTTTGCCAAATACGAAAGTCAAGGAGGTTCAAGCGTGAATGAATATATTGAAGCTAAGGCGAAAGTGTTTAAAGCGTTGGGCCATCCTAGCAGGCTTGTGATTGTAGAAGCGCTTTGTTCCGGAGAGCTTTGCGTTTGTGACATCGTTCCGCTTGTGGGTCGCGATATTTCTACTGTCTCTAAGCACCTGTCCTTATTGAAAGAGGCGGGAATTCTTAAAGACAGTAAACGCGGGACGAATGTGTATTATAGTCTTTTGATGGATTGTGTTCCCGGGTTTTTGAATTGTCTGAGTGAGTTTCTCGGCAAGAGGCTTGAAAAGCAGGTTAAAGATTACGCTTCAAACTCGATTAAGAAGTTATAAGGACTGCATTCATTTTTACGATGGATCTGTTCTGTTTTTTTGGAGTAATGTTTTCGTATTTGGCAAAATAAACAATGTAGGAGTTTGGCATGGAAGAGTTAAATATTAAGCCTTGTGCATGTTCATCCGGTAATAAACTGGAAGAAATAGGAAGTGTTGGAAAAGTTGAAAAAAAAGAGCCTGGATTTTTTTCGGGGAAAACTCTTTGGGCTGCGTTGTTGGTGACTGTTGTTATCTGGTTCGCGTTGTATTCACAGTTGCTGTCTTTTTCTAAATATTTTTCGTTTGAACTTTTAGGGCTTATTCCGGGAAGCAGAATAGGGGAAACCGTACAATTTTTTGTTTATGATACACCCAAGGTTTTGATGCTGCTCGGGCTGGTAATATTCGGTATTGGAATTATTCGTTCTTATGTCACGGTAGAGTGGACGCGGAAGATGCTTGCCGGACGCAGGGAGTCTGTCGGTAATGTTATGGCGGCTCTTCTTGGGGTTGTTACTCCTTTCTGTTCCTGCTCGGCTGTTCCTTTGTTTATCGGATTTGTTGCCGGAGGCGTTCCTTTAGGAGTTACTTTTTCATTCCTTATTTCCGCGCCTATGGTTAACGAGGTCGCTCTGGTTCTTCTTTACGGGATGATGGGATGGAAGATTGCGACTTTGTATTTTGTAACCGGAATTACCATTGCTATTGTAGCTGGATGGATAATCGGTAGACTGGGCATGGAGAAACACGTTGAAGGCTGGGTTAAACTGGCAACTGCAAATCCTAGCGGTTCATTGGGAGCGATGTCGTTTGAAGAACGCGTCGGCTTCGGCCTGGAATCGGTTAAAGATATTGTGGGTAAAGTCTGGTTGTATATGGTGATTGGGATTGCAGCCGGAGCGGCTATTCACGGTTATGTTCCAGAGGGAATGATGGCCTCGATCATGGGCAAGGGCGCATGGTGGGCAGTTCCTGTTTCCGTATTGATGGGGATTCCCATGTACACAAATGCCGCCGGAGTTATTCCAATTGTGGATGCTCTTCTTGGTAAGGGAGCGGCTCTCGGAACTGTGCTTGCCTTCATGATGAGTGTCATTGCGCTTTCATTCCCTGAAATGGTGATTTTGAGGAAGGTGTTAAAGCCCAAGCTGATTGCTGTTTTTGTAGGAGTGGTTGCCGGAGGAATTTTGATTGTCGGATATATCTTTAATATGATTATTTAATTTTTTTTTATAAATGAAAGGTAAAGCCTGCATCAATTGTATAGCAATTGTTGCAGGCTTTTTTGTTTTTAAGTTTTTTTTGACCAGGTCTTATGGTAAAAGAAGTATCGTATATTTATTGTAGGAGGTTTCTTTATGCTGGAAAAATATGAAACTGGATTTTTTGTTGTAGCATGCTCTGGAGCCTCAAAGGCCGGACAGGCCGCGAACAGTATTGCTGTAAAACTGGATGAAAGCGGTTTTTCAAAAATGATATGCCTTGCCGCAATCGGCGCAGGCGTTGATAACTGTATTACTATGGCTTCTAACGTTCAAGATCTCATAATTATAGATGGTTGTGAAAGGAAGTGTGCTTGTAAAATGATTGAGAAGGCAGGGCTGCATCCCGTCCATGAATTTTGTTTGACTGAACTTGGATTTATAGAATCAGATGACTTTGACGATCCAGAGCTTATTGATGAACTCAGGAAAAAGATTAAGCTTTTGTTCGGGCAACGTCGCGCCGACAGCAAGTATTCAGTTTGCGGTTGCGAAACTTGTCCTAGAAAATGATTATAATTCCCTTTGCTTACTGACCGAGTTAATTTAAAAAAGTGTGTACTCGCTAGAAGGTGATTGTTTTTAAAGAAAGAGAGGACCTTGAAGGTCAAAGCCCTCTTCTTTAAGATTATAAATAAGCCGTCCGATGCAACACCTCTTTTATATTTCATGTTTGCAGTAATTATGATTCAATTTTGACCTTGGTAGACTCACTGGTTTCATTTTTAGGTATAACCAGATTTAGAATTCCATTTTTGAATTTGGCGTTAATTTGGGTTGTTTCAACATTGGAAGGTAAGGACACAGATCTTTGAAAACTGCCGTAGCTTCGTTCGATGCGGTGGTAGTTATCTCTTTTTTCCTCATCTTCAAATTTTTTTTCACCTTTAATAGTTAAGCGACCTTGATTAATCGTTACGTCAATGTCCTCCGGTTTTAATCCCGGAAGTTCCGCTTTAATTGTTATTTCTTTTTCGTCTTCGCAAATGTCTAACGGTGGAAAATCTTCGGCTTCAAACGGGAAGCGATCAAACGCACTTAATGGCCATTTTCCAAGATCTTCCATTAAGTCCAGTAAGTTTGTTGGCCTTTCTCTTAGTCTTGATCTGCGTCTAATTTGTGGCAACAAATCTTTTAACATTTTAATCTCCTTGTTTTTAGTTTTACAAACGAGCGGCACCACTTTGAGGTTATTACAATAATACACTCAAAAGAGGTTCAAGTGTCAATGTCAAAAGTTAATAATTATTTAGTTGGTGAAGGCTGTGTATAATCAAGCTGTTTTTAAAGTTATTGTTATGCGGTGAAAACATTCGTAAGATCTTATTTATTTCCATGTTTTTAAAGTAGTTGTATGACTTAGTCTTTTCATTCGGGAGCATAAGCTGTGGAAAAAGTTTTAATAGTCGATGCCAGCAAGGTTACAGCTCTTTTTATAAAAAGGACTTTGGAACATGCCAGTTTTGAATGTGATACTGCACATAGCTTAGAACAGGCCGCTGAGTTGATCTCACAAAACGAATATTTTGTAGGGCTCAGCAGTTTGATTTATGAAGGGCATGAAGCTGGTGACGGGATTGATTTATTAACTGCAAATGGAATTCCTGCCATTGTGGTAACCGCCTCTCTTGATGATAATCAGCTCAAAGATATTCTAAAAAAGAATATAGTTGATTATGTCCTTAAAAGGCCTGAGCATTCGGAATATATAGTCCGTATAGTTAAGCGTGTTTTCAATAATAGAAAAACCAAGGTCATGGTGGTGGAGGATTCCATTACTGTGCGTCATTGGATTTCAGCTGTTTTAATACGGCAGGGTCTTACCGTGCTTGAAGCGGCAAATGGTGAGGAAGCGTGTAAAATTTTTGCCGATAATCCCGATATAAAGCTGGTCTTGACAGATTATACCATGCCGGGGATGGATGGTCGGGAGTTGACTGCAAAATTGAGACTTCGTCGTCATATGGATGAACTCAGTATTATTGTTCTTTCCTCTGATGAAAATTCCCGAACAGCACCGCTTTTTTTGAAAACCGGAGCAAATGACTTTATCCATAAGAGTGCAAGTGTCGAAGAGATTCTGTGCAGGGTTAATTCGAACTTGGAAATGCTGGAATTGCTCGAAGAATCACGTGACAGAGCAAATAAAGATTTTCTTACCGGGATGTGGAATAGGCGTTATTTCTTCGAGCATGCAGAGCCTCTGTTTGTTGAAGCTGAAGATAATGACAAGTTGTTGAGTATTGTTATGCTTGATATTGATCATTTTAAAAACGTAAATGATACTTACGGTCATGATGTCGGTGATTTAGTTCTAAAAGAATTTTCATCTAAGATTGTTGAATATTTCGGGTCCAGAGGGCTTGCCTCCCGATTCGGTGGCGAAGAGTTTGCGGTTCTTCTTGAGGGTGTAGATTCAGCCGCGCTTGAAAGTTATGTGGATGGTTTCAGGGAAATGATAGAAGCTTTTTCCATGTACTGTAGGCATGAAAAACTTAAATTTACCGTTTCCATCGGAGTTACTTCAAATGTAAAACTCGGTCTGGACGGAATGATTAACAGGGCTGACATTCTTTTATATGAAGCTAAAACTTCCGGAAGAAATAAGGTCGTTTGCGATCCACTATAGCTGCATGAAGAGAGAAAGGGTAAATTTACTTTGAATCAAATGCTTAATGTTATACAATATACCTTGGAGTAACTACGGTTCATAAGCAGAATTAATGATTTAGGGGGATACCATGTTGACATTTAATGAGTTTTTTAAATCAGGCGATATTGTAAATTTAAGCGAACAAGCTGTTTATGATGAGATCAAAGCTTTCATTGATCTGCAAGAAGTTGAATTCTGCCAGTGTGATAAATGTCTCTTTGATATTGCCTGTGTCGTTTTGAATGCTATTCCGAGTCTTTATTCATCAAGTGTTGTTGATAGAAATTATCCAAGTGCAGATTTTTCTGTGGAGTATGAACACTTGCGTAAGCTGGCAAAAGAAGAAATTCCCGGAGCTATTGCGCGGGTAAAAACCAGACTGCATCATTAGTATTGAATGAATACAGATATGAATGAGGAGTAGTGCTTTTAACTCAGTTATAAATTCCTTTTATTTACATAGCTAATTAGTTAGTGTCTCTTTTATCGTACAGGGTGGCGGAGTCATTTGTTTTTTAGTTATATTAAACCAATCTATTTTTTTTATATATTGTATTAGGGGGATTCGTGAATTTTAAATTTCGCAAGACTGTAGAAGTAAAAAAAATACCCTGCAGACGGTTTGTTTTGTTTTTTATGTTTGTTTCACTCGTTTTTGTTGCCGGATGCTTTGGTGATGAAGATGAGAAAGCCGCTGAGCAACAGGCTGTTCCGGTAAAAGTTTATAAAGTAACCGAACAGAGTTTTCCTGTTAAAGGTGAATACGTAGCTCAGATTGAAGCTAAAAAGACCGTCGAAATTCGTTCACGGGTTGAAGGGTATCTTAAAGAGCGTCACTTTGATGAAGGCCAGATTGTTACTAAGGGACAACTCCTTTTCGTTATTGATCCTAGACCTTACGAAGAAACTTTGAAGCAGGCAGAAGCTGAATTGGCTCGTAGTGTGGCGACCCTCAATAAGGCTAATACTGATTACAAAAGATTTAAAACTTTGTTTGATCAGGGAGCGGTCAGTCGTGATGAATTCGACACCCGGGTAACCGATAAGCAGGTTCTTGAAGCTCAGCTCAATAATGCCAAGTCTTCCGTTAAGCAGGCAAGTCTGAATGTTGATTTTACAAGTATTTATGCACCGATGGAAGGTATTATCGGGAAAACTCAGGTCAACCTTGGGGCACTGGTTGCGAAAGAATCTTCATTGCTTGCTACAGTTTCTGCCGTAGACCCTGTATATGTAAACTTCAGTATTCCCGAAAAAGAATATCTTTTTGCAATTAAAGAGATTGAAGAAAAAAGAAAACAGAATTTGCCGGAGCGCAGTCAGACTCTTCGAATCATTCTCGCTGACGGTAAGTTTTATGATCATAACGGAACATTCAGCATGGCAGATAGAGCTGTGGACCCTTCAACCGGAACACTCAGTTTGCGTGCCGTTTTTCCGAACCCCGAGAAAATGCTGAGAGACGGGCAGTATGCAAAGATTGTTGCTCTTCTTAAAGAATATCAAAATGCGTTAGTTGTTCCTGCAAGAGCCATTTTAGATGTTCAGGGTCGTAAATCGATTTTGACTGTATCTTCCAATGGAACTGTTGTTGAAAATGCGGTAACGATTGATTATTCAAATGATCAAAGTGCTGTTATTGGGAAGGGGCTTAAAGACGGAGATCTGATTATTGCTGACGGTGTTAACAAAATCAGGCCGGGAACATTGATTGCTCCGGAGATTGTAACTCCTGATAAGACTAAATAAGCAGCGTGAGTGTAGATATTTTCCGGGCATCTTTAAACGGTTTACATAAATTATTTTGTGAGCAAGCTTCCTCCCTTATTCTGCGGGGGGAAGCTTTTTAAGCTCATATACAGGGAAGGGGAATGGTTAATTTTTTCATCGATAGACCGATTTTTTCATCGGTAATATCCATAGTCATTACACTTGTAGGTTTGCTGAGTATTTTTTCTTTACCTATCGCTCAGTATCCTGAAATTGCTCCTCCCAGCGTGCAGATTTCTACCGTATACAACGGGGCCAGCGCCGATGTCGTTGAGCAGACTGTAGCCGCTCCTATTGAAGAGCAGGTTAACGGTGCTCAGGATATGCTATACATGAACTCCATCAGTTCCAATGATGGAAGGCTTGTTCTTAATGTTACTTTTGACCTTGGCCGTGACCTTGAACTGGCTACTGTCGATGTGCAGAACCGTGTAAACCTTGCTACTCCTCAGCTTCCTGCTGAAGTTACAAAGTCCGGTGTCAGTGTAAAGAAACAGTCCTCCAGCATGCTTTGTGTTGTCAGTTTGCTTTCTCCGGACGGTACATATGATTCTCTTTTCCTTAATAACTACGCAAAAATTAATCTTTATGACGCGATTGCCAGAATTCCCGGAGTCGGTAATATCAGTCTTTTCGGTGATCAGGATTACGGAATGCGTCTTTGGCTTAATCCTGACAAAATGGCCCGCCTTGCAATTACCTCCGGTGATATTGTTACCGCTGTGCAGGCTCAAAATCTGCAAGCTCCCGCAGGACAGGTCGGACAGCCTCCTGCCGCTATGAATCAGCAGTTTCAGATGACCGTCCGGGTTAAAGGTAGACTTAGCGAACCTGAAGAGTTCGGAAATATAATCATTAAGGCTAATCCTGACGGCAGCACTGTAAAAGTCAGAGATGTTGCGCGAGTGGAGATGGGGTCTAAATCTTACACTGCTTTCGGAAGGCAGGGGGCCGCTTCCAATGCAATGCTTCTTGTTTATCAGCTTCCCGGGGCGAATGCGCTCGATGTTGTTCAGAAAATTCGCAGTACAATGAAAGAACTGGCTCCATCTTTCCCGAAAGATGTTGTTTATGACATCCCTTACGATACTACTCTTTTTGTTACAGCCTCCATTGATGAAGTTTTGAGCACTCTTTATGAAGCAATGTTTCTTGTTTTCATAGTTGTCTTTATCTTTTTGCAAAATCTCAGGGCAACAATCGTTCCTATGCTTGCAGTGCCTGTTTCACTTGTGGGAACTTTTGCATTTTTCCAAGTACTCGGATTCTCCATCAATACGCTGACCCTTTTCGGAATGGTTCTAGCCATCGGGATTGTTGTTGATGATGCCATTGTTGTCGTGGAAGCTGTTCAAAAGAAAATTGACGAAGAAGGAATGGACTCAAGAACAGCAACAAAAGCGGCAATGAAAGAAGTTTCAGGTCCTATTGTTGCGACTACAATTGTTCTTATTGCTGTATTTATTCCGGTTGCGTTCATGGGAGGTATAACCGGTCAGCTTTATAAACAGTTTGCGCTGACCCTTGCCGTTTCGGTCGCAATTTCGTCAGTAAATGCATTGACTTTTTCTCCTGCCATGTGTGCTCTTCTGCTTCGTCCGCAAACGGAAGCCCGTGGTCCTCTGGGATGGTTTTTCAGAGTTTTTAATAAGTATTTCAGTAAGGTTACGGCAGGTTACACCTTTGGTGTACGGCTTATGATCAGAAAAGCTTTTGTGTCCCTTACTTTTTTTGTCATTATTCTGGGTGGTGCATGGGTCCTCTTCGGTTCAGTTCCGACCGGTTTTGTTCCTGACGAAGATCAGGGATACTTTATGGTTAATGTCCAGTTGCCGGAAGGAGCTTCTCTCCAGCGTTCGGATGAAGCTGTAAAAGAAATTGAAAAAATCCTGAAAAATGAACCGGGAGTTAAAGATTTCTTTGCTCTTGGCGGTTTTAACCTGATAACATCTGCATATTCATCATATACTTCGACTGTTTTTGCCATATTGGAGCCTTGGGATGATCGTAAAGATCCATCTCTGAGTGTCGGGGCTATTATGCAGAAAACCCAGAAGAAATTTATGGGTATTCAGGATGCAAGAGTTTACAACTTCAATCCGCCTCCAATTAATGGAATCGGTTCAACCGGTGGTTTGCAGTTTGAATTGCAGGATAGATCAGGTGGGACAGTTGAAGAGTTGGCTCAGGCTGCGCGGGACTTTATGGCTAAAGCTTCACAGCGTCCTGAGATACAGAGTCAGTTTTCTTCTTTCAGTGCGAATGTGCCGCAGCTTTTTGTAAATGTTGACCGGGATAAAGTCAGCAAGCTTGGAATTCCTCTTAATGAAGTTTTCAGCGCTTTGCAGACATTTCTTGGCGGATATTATATTAATGATTTTAATAAATATGGTAGAACATACCGCGTAATGGCGCAGGCCGATTCGCAGTTCAGAACCAGTCCCGAGGATGTTTCCAAATTCTATGTGCGCGGGGACACGGGGCTGATGATTCCTCTTTCTACCTTGATAACAAAAGAGACAATACAGGGGCCGGAATATATCCGTCGTTACAATCTGTTCAGAGCTGTTGAAATAACAGCGGCAACCGCTCCCGGTTACAGTACCGGACAGGGAATTGCTGCTATGGAAGAGGTTGCCCATGAGGTTCTTCCTAGAGGATATGGTTTTGACTGGACGAATATAGCTTATCAGGAAAAGAAATCCGGCGGCGAAATTGTGGTTATTTTTGCTCTTGCGGTGCTTATGGTTTTTCTTGTTCTGGCAGCGCAGTATGAAAGCTGGATTATTCCTCTCGCCATTGTTTTTTCTGTGCCGCTCGGAGTTTTCGGGGCGATTGCCGGGCAATGGATGCGTGGTCTTGATAATAACGTTTACGCTCAAATCGGTTTAATTATGCTGATCGGTCTGGCGGCGAAGAATGCTATTTTGATAGTTGAGTTTGCTAAGCATAAGTATGAAAGTGGTTTATCTGTGGTTGATGCGGCGGTTGAAGCTGCTCATTTGCGATTCCGCCCGATTTTGATGACTTCATTCGCGTTTATTCTCGGAGTTATTCCGCTTGTTGTCGCGACCGGTGCCGGTTCGGGTAGTCGTCATGCGCTGGGGACATCTGTTTTTGCAGGTATGATTGCGGCGACTATTTTAGGGGTTCTATTTGTACCTCTATTTTATGTGCAGCTCATTAAAATGATAGAAAAGAACAAAGCGAGAAAGACTAAAGGCGATTCTTCCGGTGATGAATCGTAGAAAGTAAAAAGAATAATTCATCAGATTTGGTTGTTTTCTGTAAAACGGAAGACTTATAAAAATTAAAAGATCCTTTTTGCAAATATTGATTTGTAAGAAGGATCTTTTTTTTGGGAATAAAAGATAGTTTTTTAGATTCGGTGAATGGGAACTGGCAAAGTCAAAATAATGTAAACGGCTTATAGTCAGTGTGCTTTTGAGTTCAGCGTAAGTAGCGTGTGTCCCTGAAAATGAAATAGTAACTCCATGCTGCGCAAGCCATTCCGATGAAAGCTCCGAATATTACATCCGAAGGGTAATGCTTACTCACAGCAATTCTGCTGAGACCTATCAATACAGCCAGAATCAGTGGCAGGCAGCGTCTTTTTGGTAAAAGCAGCGCAATAGGACAGGTTAAAGAGAAAGCGCGTAGAGTGTGTCCTGACGGGAATGAATGTTTAAGATATTTATCTGAAAACCAGGTGAAGCCGTAAGATCCGTTCTCAAAAAAAAGAAGCGGCCTGTAACGGGCGAAAAACCATTTCAATTCATCACCGATCAGCATTGCACTTCCTGTTGCAAGGGCAATAAAAAGCAAGCTGCGGGAGCGCATACTCTGCCCATTAACTACAGCGTCACATACTCCGGTTAAAAGAGTTGCGAAGGTTATAGTTTGAACCACATGTTCTGATGCCAACGCGCTTATTCCCTTACCGAGTGTTACCAGAAAAGAGTTCTTAAGGGCATGAGCGCCTTTCGCGATGGGTAGATCGAGGAACTGATAGAACAGCACAATGGTGATCAAGGTAAGTATACCGATGACTATTGTTAGTTTTCCGAGTTTGTCTGAATCTCGAAACATATCTATTTCTCCGGTAGACTATTCCATGCGCGAAAAGCGGAGGGTTCTTCCATTGCCTTCCATGAAGAGCAGACCGTTTTCTGTTTTAATACTTAGAGGTTGACCGAGAGCTTCAAAAAATTTGAATTCCTGATGATCAAGTGCTTCTCCGCAGGCCATGCGAGTACTTGCAAGTGGTCCTGTTTCGACTTTTTGATCATTAAAAGTGTAGCTTCCGCTGAAACGATTGCACCCGCCTGATCCTGATATTTTCCCGTCTTCAGAAAACATAAGCCATGACTGTGCGAAATCGATAACACCCTTACCGTCGAGATCTTCAAGAACCCATTTTGTTTGTAATGGCAGTTCGGGAGATTGCGTGGTTTTGGAACCGGCGCAGTTTGCCAAAAAAAGTGTCAGGCAGATAAAAAGAATTTTAAATGTCGTAGATGAGATGTCTTTTTTTGTCATTATTCAGATCCTCCGTGAGTGTAATATAATCTGAAAATGATATTTACGATATGGGAAAATATTGTTGAAGCTGGAGGCCCTTTATTCTGAGCTTAATCCGCAAAGCATATGTCCAAGTATCAATCCGCACTTTTCTTCGCAGGAAGAATAAAACTGCTTATGCTGCTTGGAGCCGGAGCGGTTTTCTTTGCCGTAATAAAATTCAGCTATGCCGCGCGGTGTCAGCCCGTTGCGTAAAGCGAAATTAAGGAGCTTCGGAGCGCAGCAATCACCTGTGCCGGTTGGAATTCCTTTGTTGGAAGGAGCTACTTCCGGTAGGATTTTAGTTTCTCCGGTGAAGTTGGGTAAACGATATATGGCGTGGATTTTTTGCATCAAATCGCGGGACATTTGTTTGCGGTGCAGGGAAAGTTCTTTGCGTTCTTTTGATTCGGCTGGGAACAGTTCCATTTCTCTGCCGATTCTTTTGATTTCGAGTTCCGTAGTTTTGGTAAGAGAATCAAATTCGGTGGTATCAATTATGGGTGCAACCCATCCAGCAACTTCCCATATGCCGTTATATTGACCTGAGAAAGCATAAGCAGCATCGGTTTTCCCTTGATTATCTGTGTAAGTCATTACGCCGAACATTTGTCCCCGGGCATTGCCGAAAAGATAATCGGTGGACAAATCCGGATTCGCATCAGCGGAAGGGACGGTGAAATCTATGCGCTTTTCCCTGTCCAGTTTTTTCATGAGAAGTTCACACAATTCGAGGGTGTTCTTCGATCCTAACGTATGAGTTGTCTTGCATTTTTCGCAGAATCCTGAATACATAATATCCGCTAATGCAGGCTGTTTTTTATTGCTCATATTCGTTTGGTTGCTCTCAAAAAGAAAAAGGGGTTGCGCGTAAGCACATCCCCTTTAAAAATCTATTTTCAGAAGCCGCATATTGCTGCCCTGTAATACGTTCACGGAAGTCCGTTAGGAAACGTGTCCCTTAAAGGTCACAGATACAATTCCATATTCGATCTTTCCGCGAGGCGCGTTAACCAGAGCTTCGTCGCCTTCTTCTTTTCCAAGTAGAGCCTGTCCCACTGGGGATTCAATAGAGATGATTCCCTTTTTGAAATCACTTTCGTCGGGGCCCATTATTGTATATATTTTTGTATCGCCTGTTTCAATATCTTCCAGCTCAACAGTTGCTCCAAAAATTATTTTGGACCCTCCGAGTGTAGCCAGATCAATAATATTAAAATGAGGGATTCGGGATTCAATATAATTTATTTTAGCTTCCATCATTCCCTGACGCTCACGCGCAGCATGGTAGCCCCCGTTTTCCTTAAGGTCGCCTTCTTCGCGAGCTTCTTTGATTGCTTTGATTACGCCTGGACGTTCTCTTTTCAGAGAATCCAGTTCTTTCTTAATCTTGGCAAAGCCTTCTTTTGAAATGGGTATCGTGCTCATTTCATAAACCTCAAATTTTTCCTCGGTGGTGTCAATAAAAATGCAGCCGCAACCGGAGCGATTTCCGGAAGAGAAGCTGCTTAGTACGGTGCAACATTCAGTTGCTGAAATACTTGCGTAGAACATCCACGCTCTATGGTCAAGAAGCTTTTATATGTCTAACGAGCAGAATGTGTGGTTATTTTTTAGTTGGGTTTGTATAATTGCGGTCTGAGCAGAGTGGGGTTATTTGAAAAATAAATACATTTCGAGGTGCTACTTTAGGATTATAATAGACCTTATCTAAAAGATCCTCAATTTAGGGGCTCGGTTCCCTTGAAGTTTGTGGCGAATAATTAATAAGGTAGGTCCTGCAGGCAGGCGCGTCCTACGCATTGTTGTTAACTCTGTGTATAGGTTTAGATAAATGGCTGATAACGTAAAAGCTATTAAGAAAAAAGATGTTAAGCCCGGTATGTATATTCGCGGGTACGGTAAGGGGTCTTTTCTTGACCCGCAAGTTGAAGTCGGCAGATTTATAGAATCTTTTGATGATATTGCAAAATATCTTCCTGATGACACAGAGCAGGTTGAAATCCTTACAGACAAAATTCTGGATATCCCTGACAAAAAAGAGACTAAGTCAAAGCGGACAGCAGATGCTGCGGCTCAAGATTTGGCGGAGGCTTTGCCTGCAGCACGTAAGGTGCACGGCGAAGCTATGAGCTATGTAAAAAAAATGGTAAGCGACATTCGTGATGGTAAGAGTGTTGATATTGCAGATGTGGAATCAATTGTAGATCAGATTATTGAGAATGTTTCTGTTAATAAATCAGCATCAATGACTTTGTCTTTTCTCAAAAATTATGACGAATACACCTATACTCATTGCATAAATGTCAATTTGTATTCTGTGCTGCTGGGAAAAGATCTCGGGCTGGATAGAGCCGCTTTGCAGCGGTTAGGGGTCGCCGCCTTGTTTCATGATGTAGGAAAGGGGCAGATTTCTAATAAGGTTTTGAATAAACCGGGTAAGCTTACGGATGAAGAATACGATATAATGAAGAGTCATTCGTTGCTGGGATTGAAAATTTTAAGATCAGTAGAAGGGATGCGGAAAGATATTCTTCGAGGTGTAGTTGAGCATCATGAGCGATTTAATGGAACAGGTTATCCTTACAGCCTTGCCGGAGATGGAATTCATCCTTTCGGACGAATGATAGCCATTGCTGATGTTTATGACGCTCTCACCAGTGTCAGAGTTTATAAAAAGGCTATGACCGCATCCAAGACATTAAGTCTTATGTATAAATGGAAGGGTACTGACTTTGATCCTGCTTATTTTAATCGTTTTGTAATGGTTATGGGTATTTATCCTCCAGGTACATTCGTTCAATTGGAAGATAAGAGATTTGCATTGGTCCTTGAAACAAATGATGATGCCCCTCAAAAACCGATGGTTAAGGTGCTTTTTGATAAAAAGATGCGGCCTGTTGTTTCCGAGTGTATTGATTTAAATTCTTATGGTATGGAAGGGCAGGGAATGAAAGTCCTTTGTCAAATTGATCCTTCGGAACTGGGCATAGACTTGAAACGGCTTACGGGGTTTTTAACTTGAGGAGATATAAAGTATGCATGTTTGTCCATGGTGGTTGACGTATACTTTTGATAATTTTTTACGGCGTATGCTTGATCCTGTGGATGATGCTTTGTCAAAATGGGTGAAACCCGGAATGACCGTGTTAGATTTCGGTTGCGGGTTTGGGCATTACTCTATTGGAGCGGCTCAGCTTGTTGGCAAGGGCGGAAAAGTTATTGCCGTTGATCTTCAGGATAAGATGCTCGAGATCGCGATGGAGCGGGCGGCTAGAGCCGGTGTTGATGATATTATTTCCCCGCATAAATGCGGACCTCTAAAAATTGGTTACACCGGAAAGGTTGATTTTGTAGTTTCCGGTCATGTCCTGCACGAAACTCCGGATTTGGAAGGAGCCTTCAGGGAAGTATTTTCTGTGCTCAAGCCCGGCGGAGGGTTCTATTTCACGGAACCGAGAATGCACGTGAAGGATGAATTTTACCGTGCTGAATTAGCCACTGCGGCAAAAGTCGGATTTAAAGTCACGGAACTACCTTCTGTGCTGCTTGCATACAGAGCTTATCTCAGCAAGTAGATCTTTTAAATTACAAAACTCATGTCTGAGAAAACTTTCTCTTCATCATATAATGAAGGGTATTTTTCTGATATCAGATTCATTGTTTCAAAAAATGCATCCCACCCTGCTGCTTCCGCCTCTTTCTTTTTATCCACAAACAATTTGAAGATCAGCCCTCTGGGACATTTTGTCATGTTCAGTTCAAGTACTCCAACGGGCGTTGATTCCAGCCAGACGGCAGACCATGCGGTTCTGTCCCCTTCTGTTTTTTTATATTTTTCAAAATAAGCTTCGAATATTCTTTCAATTTCATCGCGCTGCATAATAATTCCTTCCTGAGTCTATGGTTGGATAAAAATACTTACTTTTTTACTTTACTCTTTTTCTTGAATGGCAGGCAAGTTTGACTTTGCAAAGGTTAAATATTGCAAATTTGTACTTTAAGGTCTTTTTACAGAGAATATATTGACAAAAATGTTATAAATGTCCGTGTTTGCACAGGTGAATTAAGGTTATTCCTTGGCAAGGAATATTTAGAGTATATTAAATCAGTCTGTATCCTATATATAATAGGCATGAACTCGGCTTTTAATGTTTAACCATACTATGACAATTATGGCATTTTTAGTGTTTCAAGCTTAGATAGTTTGGTGCAGGAGCGTATTTTGCAAAAAATGGTAAGTCTGGTTAGGTTTGGCCTTAATATTGAGTATAATTAGTTTTATTAAGTTGTTTCAGTATGTTATAGCGTTTCGAAAAACGTAAAGAAGAGGGGCCTCTTTAAGGTCTGTTGCGGAAAAAGAATGGAGGTGAAAGAGGTGAAATAAGAATTTTAACCAAAAAAAACTCCATTTTCGTATTTTTGTTTGCCAAAATTGTTCCTTTCTGCCATTGTGGTCTTCCTGAATCGCTCTAATCTGCAAAAAACGACCTTTTTATTCTGGTTTTGATTCTTTTTTTTGAGCACCGAATAACTTCAACACCAATTTTGAGGGGTGGAAAGACTCAAAATGTAAAGGTGTCCGCTCCGCTTGATGACAATTCTCGAGTTTACTGATTAGAGCCGGGGTGGCTGAGTTAAAAATACATTTCAAGCAACATTTTCTGTAGCCGTGTAAAAGATATTTAGAATTGAGTTGGTAAAATATACTAGATTGTATATATCTTTAAGTAACTGCAAGAATGTGGAACCTTATAATCATGGAGTGATCTGACAATATGTGCCGTTTATTTGCACTTACAAGCCGTGATCCAATTTCACCCATGCGCGCTATTGATGCTCTTAATGTAATGAAAGAAGGGCATGATGGCTCCGGTGTGGGATTATATTTGAATGGACTCAGCGGTCCGTTTGAAGAATTAAAAGATTGTCCGATTTTATCGGGTATCTTCACAGAGGCCGGCCTTCGCAGGTTGGATCAGTTCATAATGGATAAGGGATTTAAGTCCAAATTCAGTATCCTTTATACTCCTCATACTCCTCCTCCTGTCGGAACTCCTGTTCGCGGAACATATGCTGCTATTGCTTACAGTGTTCCCAGAGGATGGGAAGACATGACTGAAGCAGAGCAGGGAGTTCGTCTGGTTCAAATGCGTCTAGATCTTAAGAAGATGGGCGAAGAAACCGGCGACATGATGGTGTTCTCTTTCTGGCCTGACACAATAGTAATCAAAGAAGTCGGTGATCCACTCGAAATCGGCCAATACCTTTTGCTTGATCGCAATAAAGACATCTATGCCCGCAGAATTCTTGCTCAGGGCAGACAGAATACCAACTACGCGATCAACCTTTATGCATGTCATCCTTTCTTTATAGAAGGCGTTGCATCCATGACTAATGGTGAGAATACCGCTTTTCTCCCCATTAAAGAATATCTTGAATCCAGAAATATTACTGGGTACAGCGGATATCAGTCCGACTCTGAAGTCTTCACTCATATTGCTCACTATGCAACTAAAAAACTCGGCCTTGATATCAGGGCATATAAACATATCATTACTCCGTTAAGTGATGGCGAATTAGCACATCATCCTGACAGAGAATTTTTGACAGACCTCAAAAGGACATGCCGCAAGCTTATTATTGACGGTCCTAACTGTGTCATCGGCTGTCTGCCCGGCGGACACATGTTTATGACTCAGGACCGCAAGAAATTCCGTCCCGGAATTGTCGGCGGTAAAGACGGCATCTTTGGTTTCTCTTCTGAAGTTTGCGGCCTGAATGCCGCTATTCCTGATCGTGATAAATCCAAAGATTTTCAACCAATGCATCTTGATACAGCTATTGTCGGACCCGACTGCAAGGAGATTATCCAATGCTCTCAAACAGACCAATTACCCCGTCAACTTTAGGCGTAAAGGATTTGCCATGGCAAATCGAGTGGGACAAAGACCTTTGCACACAGTGCGGTCGTTGCACCTCGGTCTGTCCGGTAAATGCTATTGAACTAGGCGTATTCCGTAAACGTGATATTAAAACTCCTATCGGTCTTAAAACAAAGGCGACTAACGAGTATTCAGTATTTTACGGAATCAGACAGAGAACCGATCCTGCATATGGATGTATCGGTTGTTCCATGTGCAACATGGTCTGTCCAAATAATGCAATCAGGCCGAATCGTGATGAAGGGTCTACTACCCTTAAGTTTCATAGTGACAGAGGCGGAAACCCGAGAACTCGCGGTGGACGCAGAAACTCTGGTGAAAGCCTGCTTGATCAGATTAAATTTATGCGTATTTCCATGCTTACCGACCCTGCACTCGATGCAGGCAGGCATGAATTCAACCTGACTACTCTGCTCGGCAGGGTTCAGTCTCCCGAAGAAGGTATGAAGACCTTTGCGGAAAATGGTTGGAAGCCTCCGGTAAGGGAAATATATCCACTGGTCATCGGCGGCATGTCTTTCGGCGCACTTTCCCCCAATATGTGGGAAGGTTTGCAGATGGGCGTTGCATACCTCAATGAAGAGCTTGGTATGCCTGTCCGCATCAGCACAGGTGAGGGCGGTTGTCCTCCGCGTCTGCTGCGCTCCAGATTTTTGAAATATGTAATTCTACAGGTTGCAAGTGGCTATTTCGGATGGGATGAAATTATTCATGCTATCCCAGAAATGAAAGTCGACCCCTGCGCTATTGAAATCAAATACGGTCAGGGAGCTAAGCCCGGTGATGGCGGTCTGCTCATGTGGTATAAAGTTAACAAGCTGATTGCTGCTATTCGCGGTGTTCCTCAGGGAATCAGCCTGCCGAGCCCCCCTACCCATCAGACTCAGTATTCCATTGAGGAATCTGTTGCCAAGATGATTCAGTCCATGAGTATGGCTTGGGGATTCAGGGTTCCTGTATATCCGAAGATCTCAGCATCTTCCACCTCGCTTGCAGTTCTTAACAACCTGACACGTAATCCTTATGCGGCAGGGCTTGCTATTGACGGCGAAGACGGTGGAACAGGCGCGGCATACAATGTGTCCATGAATCACATGGGACATCCTATCGCAAGTAATTTGCGCGATTGTTACAACGCACTTGTCCAAACCGGAAAACAGAATGAACTTCCACTGATCGCAGGTGGCGGTATCGGTAAGTCCGGTAACCTTGCAGCTAACGCAGCAGCTTTGATTATGCTCGGCGCAAGTATGGTTCAGGTTGGTAAGTACGTCATGCAGGCCGCAGCAGGCTGTCTCGGTTCCGAGAAAGACCGCTGCAACGTCTGTAATCTTGGGATTTGTCCGAAGGGAATAACTTCGCAGGACCCACGTCTTTATCGTCGTCTTGACCCTGAAAAAGTTGCAGAACGCGTTGTTGACTTTTATCTGAGCTTCGACACGGAACTCAAAAAGATTATTGCTCCTCTTGGACGTTCGACCTCTTTGCCTATCGGCATGGCGGACGCACTCGGAATCAGTGATCGTGATGCAGCCGACAGACTCGGCATCAAGTACGTGGTTTAAAAACCGAAGCTCATGATATACCGGAGATAAAAAATGGCTACAGAAACAATATGCATAAACGGCGTTGAAGACGGTTTACGTCTTGAATCACGCATTCTTGAAGAACTTATTCAAAAGAGTGTTCGTGAAGGCGCCCGTAAGCTTAAAATAGATGCCCTTGGTCAACATGGAATTGGTGGGCGGCTGTGGATTTCCAAAGAAGAACCGATTGAAATCGAAGTTGTAGGGTCTCCCGGTCAGCGTTTGGGTTCAAAAGGTTTCCCCGGAACAACCATTACTGTACACGGATCAGTTTCTGATGACGTTGGCTGGCTTAATGCCGGAGCGGAAATTATCGTTCTCGGCAACGGTTCCAACGGCGCATGTAATGCAATGGCGCAAGGTAAAGTCGTAATTAACGGGAGCATCGGTGCTCGCGGTATGACCATGACCAAAGCCAACCCGAGATTTGATCCACCCGAATTATGGGTTCTCGGATCAGTCGGTGACTATTTTGCTGAATTCATGGCTGGCGGAATCGCAGTAGTATGTGGTTACGAAGGGCAGACTCAGGAAAACGTTCTCGGGTACAGGCCATGCGTAGGTATGGTTAGCGGACGTATTTTTGTCCGTGGACCACATGACGGTTTTTCTCAGTCAGATGCCATTCTAGAACCTATCAGCGATGCTGACTGGGCATGGCTGACCGAAAATATTAAAGAAAATCTTGCTAAAATCGGCAGATCGGAAGCCTATGAAGATTTGATTAACAGATCTGATTGGCAACTTATCAGAGCCAAAACTCCTTTTGAGAAAACAGGAAAAGTCCGTCGCTCAATGACTGAATTCCGTGCGAAAGTATGGGATGAAGAATTGGGACGTGGCGGTTTGATCGGAGATTTAACTGATATTGACAGATCCCCGATCGGGCTGGTTCCCACAGGTAACCTCAGAAGATTTGTTCCTGTTTGGGAAAACGCTAAATATGCGGCTCCTTGTCAGAACAATTGTCCTACCGGGATGCCTGTTCAAGAACGCTGGCAGCTTGTTCGTGACGGTCTTGTTGATGAAGCTATCGATTTAGCGCTTGCATATACTCCATTTCCGGCAACAGTCTGCGGATATCTCTGTCCTAATTTGTGTATGGAAGGATGTACTCGCGGTCTTAAAAATATGCCCGCTGTGGACATTACGAAGTTGGGACGTGAGGGCGTGAAGAGCAAGGCTCCTAAGCTGCCACCGCTTTCCGGTAAAAAAGTAGCTGTTATCGGCGGGGGCCCTGCCGGGATCTCCATTGCATGGCAGATTCGTATGAAAGGGCATGAAGCTGTCGTTTACGATATGGCCAAAACTCTTGGTGGTAAAATTGCTTCAGCTATTCCTTCAAGCCGTATTCCTAAGGAAGTTCTTGAAGCTGAACTGAAAAGAGCTGCGGAAGTTATTCCTCACGTTCATTTGCATAAGAAAATGGATGGCGATGATTTTGCAGAACTTAAACAGGCAAATGATGCTGTAGTTCTTGCTATCGGTGCTCAGAAACCGCGCATGATTCCTATTCCCGGTCATGAAATGATTACTCCTGCACTGACTTTCCTTCAGAGTGCAGTTAAGGGTGATGCCAAGGTCGGTAAAAAAGTAGTTATCATCGGTGCCGGTAACGTCGGTTGTGACGTTGCTACTGAATGCGGCCGCCTTGGCGCTGAGTCCATCACTTTGATTGATATTCAGGAACCGGCTTCTTTCGGTAAAGAAAGGAAAGAAGCAGAAGAGGCAGGAGCAAAATTCAAGTGGCCTTGTTTCACTCAGGAAGTGACTAAAGAAGGCGTTTTGCTTAAGTCCGGCGAGCTTATTGAAGCTGATACCGTGATTCTCTCCATCGGGGATACTCCTGATGTTGAGTTTCTTCCGGACGGTATTGCTATTGATCGTGGTCACGTGGTTGTTAATGATTATTATCAGACCACTGATCCTAAAGTCTATGCCATCGGTGACACTGTGCGTCCCGGTTTGTTGACTCATGCCATCGGGCATGGTCGTAAGGCTGCGGAAGCAATTGATGAAATATTCACAGGCAAACGTCCTGAGGCTGTCCCTAAGCAGGTTATTGACTATACCAGAATGACTCTTGAGTATTTTGATCCTCGTCTGACTGAATTTTCAGACATGCAGCAGTGTGCAAGTGAATGTTCATCTTGCGGATCATGTAGAGATTGCGGCCTTTGCGAAACGGTTTGTCCTCAAGGGGCGATTACCCGCAAAGCCCTTGGCGGCAAGAAGTTTGAAATGGCGGTTAATCCGGATAAATGCATCGGTTGCGGTTTCTGCGGAAACGTTTGTCCATGCGGTATCTGGAATTTGCTTGAAAACACACCACTTGGTTAGTTCTCACTGATAAATATATAAAAAGACCACCGAATCACTTCGGTGGTCTTTTTTTTGATTGAATCTAAAATAATGGCGGAATTTCAAATTCCAGCACTTCTTTTGTTTTGGGGTGCGTAAAGCATAAGTAGCCGGCATGAAGTTTTAGCTGTCCCGGCGCTGTTCCCGTTCCATACAGCCTGTCTCCTGCAATGGGACAGTTAAGCCCGAGAGGATGGGCCGAGTGGACTCTCAGCTGATGAGTACGGCCTGTACGGGGGCTGAATTCCACTCTAGTCATGCCATTCTCTATTCCCAGTTTGCGCCAGTGAGTTACACCTAATTTCCCGTGTATGGGATCATACACCTGATAGGGGCGGTTGTAAGGATCAAGCCTGAAAGCCATCTCTATGATGCCTTCATCTTCTTTTATAATTCCATCCAGCAAAGCAATGTATTTTTTTTTGACCTGCCGTTTTTGAAACTGATCAATCAGTTCCCGCACCGCACGAGCAGTAAGTCCCAGTACAAGCAGTCCGGAAGTGTCCATATCAAGCCTGTGAACCGTGGGAAATTTGCGGCATTCAGGAAACATGGCCTGAACACGTGTAACCACGCAGTCTTGATTTTCAGGGCCGCGTCCGGGGACAGATAACAAGCCGCTTGGCTTATTCACAACCACGAGCTTGTTGTCGGCATATACTATGTCTAGAAGCTTTTCTTGGCTCATTCTGAATTTATCTACTTTTATTGCAAGTTAAATTTTGTAAACAACGCATTATATAAAGCAGGATTTGTATATTGTGAGTTCCGTGCTGAGTCTTGTTTGCAGTTTCCATGTTTAATATCAAGTCATTTTTCCCGCATATCATAACATTATTTAAAACGCTGGTGACGGAATAAGATCCCTTAAAAAATGTGAACAGGTTAATACTTCCTAAAAAAGGTTTTTTAGTCTTTTGAATATGTATGCCTGATCATTTTTATTACAACAGTTTGATATTCTTTTAAATAGAAGAACGGAATTTTTTGCAGCATATTTGTGATTTAGGTCGTAAATAGCAAAAAGTTAAAATATATTTCCTTTTAAATCAGTGTATTAAAGTTGTTTTGTGCTAAAAATCACAAGCAAGTGCATTTTTTTGATTGCATAATCAATTAGAATTCCCTATTGTTTGATCAATCGATCAGCACAGACGTTTTTGCAGAAAAGATTTAGTGATAAAAAGCACAAGCAGAGTTCTGGTTGAGGAAAAAAGATTTAGTCAGGAAATTTTAGGATCTAAAAATATTTTATTAACTTTACTTCCATAAATATGGAACAGGTAACAGAGATGAAAAAAATGAGTGTTATATTTCTTGTTCTTCTAGTTATTGTAGCAGCCGCAGCAACCGCTGAATGTCAGGACCCAAAGTCTAACGATGTAACAACTGTAGCTGAAGCCAGAATTTCCGGTTCAGATACTAAAGCAGTACTGCACGGACACTTCATCAAGAAGATTAACAATAATAAGTATGTATTTCAAGACGCGACTGGCGAAATCATTGTGGATTTAGGCACTGACAAAGCAGGTTCCCTGCCTGCTAACGAAAGCGCTGAAGTCTCACTTGAAGGCAGGGTCGAGCAGGACCTTATCTTCGCCGGGATCGAAGCTCAGAAAATATCCGTTCTAAACTAAGTACGGACCTCACCGGAAGTTTCTTCCGAACCTAGAAAGGTCGCCTCAAACAGGTGGTCGCCTAAGCTGAATTGTCATCAGTTTTAAAGGCCGCGTCAGATGACGCGGCCTTTCTAGTTTTGTTCGTTCAGTGTGTTAATTATTTTTTCTTTAGAAATAGGTTTAGTGAGGAAAGAATCGCATCCTGCCGCGAGTATTTTTTCTCGTACTTCAGTTAAAGCGTGAGCCGTAAGAGCTATAATTCTACATGGTGTTTTGTCTTGTTCTTTTTCCCATTCTCTTATTTTTCGAGTGCATTCATAGCCGTCAATAATAGGCATTTCAATGTCCATTAAAATTAAATCAAAATGTGAGCTGGTTCCTTTGTCAAAGCCTTCCTGTCCGTTTTTAGCAATGGTCAGTTTATGGGGAAGGTTTTTGAAAAAAAGTTCAATCAACATGCAGTTGGCATTATTATCTTCTACCAGCAGAACATTGAGAGGCGAAGTTTGAATTTCGATTGTCCGCATGTTGTTTTTTTCAGAAAGATTATGAGAAGTTTTGACTAGGATTTCTTTTGCCACTTTTTCCAGATCGAAGAGCGTGAGTGGTTTAAGCATGACATTTCCATTAAAGGATTTGTCTATATGATCATGGTCCACAGTGGCAATAAGGATAATTCTTTCTTCCTGTACTCCCTGTTCTTTTAGCGATGAGACTGTTTTATCCCAATTCCAGCCGTGAATATTATCTTTGATAAGAATAAAGTCATAAATCAGCCCTTTTTGTTTTTGATCACTTATCAATGTTTTACCGGTTTCAAAAGAACGTGCTTTATCAATTTGTTTAACAGTTGAACCGAGTCTTATTGCAAAAGCTTCGCGTGAATAATCTTGATCGTTAATCAGCAGGATAGACTTATCTTTAAGGATTGAGTCGTTGGAAAAAATGACGGTACTTTTTATAAAAGGAATATCCATATGTACTGTGGAGCCGAACCCTTTTTCACTTTCAATCCAAATTTTTCCACCCATTGCTTCACAAAGGGATTTGCAAATTGAAAGACCCAGACCTGTTCCTCCGTATTGGCGTGTTGTTGAAGAGTCTGCTTGTGTAAATCGGTCAAAAATACTTTCGAGTTTGTTTTCTTCAATTCCTATCCCGCTATCCTTCACAGCAAAATGTATCCCTACCTTATTTTTAGATTTAATAGATTTGTTTTCGCTCAGGGACACTTCAATAACAACAAAACCTCTTTCGGTGAACTTGATGGCGTTGCCGATGAGGTTTACAAAAATCTGTTGCAGTCTTGAAGGGTCGCCGATAACTTTTTGAGGAATATTTCTGTTGATATTGTACGCAAGCTCCAATCCTTTGCTGTGGCCTGCAAGTGCTGTGACCTTAAACGCTTTTCCTAGCAGTTGGTCGAGATCGATATCTTTATGTTCAAAGTGGGCTTGCCCTGCTTCAATTTTGCTTAAATCCAGAATCTCATTAATCAGGAGCAGCAGTGATTTTCCAGACTCTTGAAGGATTTCGATAAATCGTTTTTGTTCACTGTCCAGTCCGGAATCTTCGAGAATTTCAGCCATTCCTAGAATCGCATTCATAGGAGTTCTAATTTCGTGGCTCATCGAGGCAAGAAATTGCGATTTGGCAACGGCTCCTTTTGAAGCTTCGAAAGCCATTGCTTTCGATTCAGCAATAGCTTTAATCAGTTTCTGGTTGGTTGTTTCGAGTTCGTGAGTCCGTTCCTGAACTTTGACTTCAAGGTTTAGGTAAAGATTCTTCAGGTTTCTACTCATATAATTGAAATTTAAGGCTAATCTTCCTATCTCATCTGTCCTTTTGCCCACATCCAACGTAACAAATTCGCGATTTGCAATCTTTCTTGTATTTTTATCAAGCATTCCCAGAGGAGTAATCAGAATGCGTTTGAAAAAAGCATCCAAAGCGATAATTGTGCAAAGCATACATGTGCTGAAAAGAAGAATCAGACTGAGGGTTTTTTCATTAATCTGACGTTTGACCTTATCAAGTTTCAATCCAATTTCAACTCGCCCCAAAAGTTCTTCACCATTGAGAATAGAGCGAGATACAATCATTATATTGTCGCCATATTGCGGCTTGTTTTTAATTGTGTGATTTTTGGAAATAATATTTCCCGATTGTAGAAAAGATGCACCTTCGCGGTCAAAAATTTCGCAAAAGGCTACTTGGGGTGATTGTTCGACAGAAAGGGCTAGATCTTCTATTAAAAAGAAGCTGAAACGTGGCAGGTATTCTGCACATGAACGAGCTGTCAGAGCCGCTATGCTGCTGCCATGTTCGTAGAGGCGGTTTTCTAATGATTTTTTCTGGGAATCCACGATGTAATAACCGAGAAAAAAGAAAAAAATCGCCAAAATAAGACCAGTGCCTATTGATATTTTCAGCCTTAAATTGTCTTTCATTTTTTAATTATGTTGAAAAAAGTGTTCCGTTTTTATTTCAGTATTGTGTTTTTTGGGTGATATTTTTTTGAAAGTAAGTGAATTATGCTTTTATTCATACTGATCTTTCTTGATAATGATTTCTTTTTTGATAATCTTCTTTCTGATTATATCAATTTTTTTCAAGATTTCGTCCGATATTTTATCGCGGGTATATTTCATCTCGCTTAAACTTACTCCATCCCCTTCCAGTCCATAGTAAGTGGGACCGGATGAAAATTTACCTTTCATTATGTCTTTGAGTTCTTCATAGGCAGCTATATCCATACGTTTGATCATGCTGGTCAGAACATTTCCTTTGGCTAAAGAATCCTGATCTGAATCAACTCCTATTGCGTATTTCCCCGAGCGTCTGGCTGCTTCTATTATTCCGTTCCCTGTAAGTCCGGCAACGGTAAAAATGATATCTGTATTATTTCCGTATTGATTCATAGCCAGCTTGTATCCTTTTTTAGGGTTGTTAAATCCTGAAAAATCTCCGGCGGGGCTGAGATATTCAACAAGAACTTTTGTTCCGGGAGCTGCATATTCTGCTCCGTCGAGGAAACCTTTTTCAAACTGTTGTACAGCAGGAACCTCCGCCCCTCCTATAAAGCCGATAGTGTGTGTCTTTGTCACATATCCGGCAAGAGCTCCGGCCAGGAATGATCCTTCGTACTGCTTAAATACGGCTGATGAAATATTAGCAACATTCTTAATTGGAACTTCTATCATTATAAATTTTTTGTCGGGGTAAATTCGGGCCGCTTGTTTTGTAAGTTCTTGATGTTGTGCCCCCAGAAGAATGATCACATCAGCTTGATCGGCAAGAGTGGTAAGATCTTTAAGTGTTGTTTCGCCTGTTTTACGAGATTCGAGAATTATCAGCTTAAAATTGAATTCTTGCTGTGCTTTGCGAATTCCGCCGTAAGCCATGTCGTTAAAGGACATGTCCCCTAATCCTGAGGTACCGGTAACAAATCCCACAACGGGAGGTTTTGCCCATGCTGTTGCAGCCAGAAGCAGAAGTATAATAATAGTCGATAATATTTTTTTCATGAGAGTCACTCCCGTATTGAAATATGTGTTCGGCTGGTGAAATGTTAAAATAATTTATTTATACAAAAGCATAATAAAAAAACAATCAGAAAGACAGAGGATTAAGTGTTTATTGTTTCTTGAAAGCAAGAAAACCCTTACATTGTTTTACGCAAGGGGTTTTTAAAGAAGTTTGAATTTAATGTTTATACATTTTTAATATCTAGACACGGCAGAGTCTTTTTTTTCTGCGGAATTTATCACCGCACTGGGCAAGCCATACTCCGGCAAAGATTATCAGTGATGCGAGCATTTGCAGGGAAGTTAGAGTTTCATCCAAAAGAAGCCAACCGAAGAAAGCCGCAATCGCGGGAACAAGATTGATGAATGCAGATGCTTTTCCGGCAGGAAGTTTGCTCATTCCGACATTGTAAAGACCGAATGCGCCAAGAGTTACAAATGCCCCGAGATAGCCTGCAATTATCAGAATGGTGAGCGGTTCAGGCCCAAGTCCGTCGCGAATGAGTAAGTATAGACCGGGTATAAAAAATAAACATCCTGACGCGTTTTGAACAGCCGTAAGTGTCCACGGGCCGTAGTTCGCAGATAATCGTTTTACTAACAGCATGTATCCCGTCGCGCTGATCATTGCTGCGATTTCCAGCATGTTGCCAAGGATTGGGTTGGTTGCATTAATCGATGGAGAGCCTGTGAGTGAAAGTACTCCAACTCCTGTTATGGATATTGCCAGTCCCAGCCAGCCTATAATCGTAGTCTTTTCCTTGAAAAAGAATCCTGCTCCTACCGCAACCATCAGAGGTAGTGATGCTGAAATCAGTCCTGCCTGTGTTGCTGATGTGTAGGTCAGGGCATGAGATTCGAATGAAAAATAGAGGCAGGGCATCAAAAAAGCTAAAAGGGCAAGAGCTTTGCGGTCTTTTCCTTTTTTTACAGGTTCGGAAAGTCTGGACGTAAAAGATATGAGGGCAAGTGTGGCAATACCGGTTCTGAGCCACATGATGGCCCACGGGTTTATGGTTGTAACCAAGTGTTTCATTGCCGCGAATGAGCTACCCCAAAGAAATACTGCGCCAAGCACAGCCAGTACAGGAAATATATTTTGCGGGTTCAAAGAATCGTCTTTCTGATGATCAGTGGTCATTGCTGGTTCTCCTATTAGGAGTGTCTTTATCGGGATGGGCTTTTTGAGTCTTGGAAAAAATTGCTATTCAGTGAGGAAGTGCTGAGATGGAAGGTTATTGACCGTAAGTATATTGACTTGGCGTTGCTCCCGTATATCTGTGGAATACGTTTGTGAAATGGCTTTGATCTGAGAAGCCGCTTTCAAGAGCAACTTGTGCAAACGGAGTCCCGGTGCGAAGTAGTTTTTTGGCGTGTTCGATCCGTTGTTGAATGTGAAAGTTATGAGGAGGCAATCCGGTGGCTTCGCGAAAAACTCTGAGTAAATGATAACGGGAAAGTCCTGCTATTTGCGAGAGCTCTTTAAGGGAGACTTTGCCGGAGAGGTTCTCTGTTAAGTAGTCCCGAGTCTTTTGCACCGCTACAGGCTCTTTGGTTTTAGGAACTTTGGAGGTTATTTCGCAATGACGGGTAAGCAGTGCTGCCGCTGCTCTGGAAAGAGCCGTGTCGAGAGCCAGTCTGCCTGATTGGGCTACAACAGTGTGTTTCAATTGTGTGAGGGAACAGGTGGCAAGCTTGTCTTCAATTACTACTGATCTGAATTCAGGCAGTCCTTCTTTTTCAGCAAGATCCCTTGAAGCTTGTTCAATAAGGGGATTGGCAAAGCTGAAAACCCGATAAGTGATTAGTGAGTTCCGGCTTGGCAGGACTCCGGAATGAACAAGACCGGGATTAAATAGGGCTATTTCTCCTCCTCTGACAAACGAACTTTCTGCTCCGGACTGACGGCAATAGCAACCCCCGGCTTCCATTACTCCGACAGAGTGGAAGCCGTGCGTGTGATTCGGGAAAGAGTGATTCGAGTTTATGACTTCCTGAATCTCTAACCCTTCGACCTCAACGGGGCGCAGGTATTGAATTTTGCCCTTGCTCATAATTTATCTCGCTGCAAAATTTTCGCATAATCCTTATTACTAGGCAAGTTAACGGATGGGTTGGTGTCACGTCTTGTAAAAAATTGCTGCTTATGAGTTTAGGCGCGTGCGCGTCAGAGTTGATCTTTAATAGGAAGAAGTGTGTAAAATGCGTCCATTATTCTGCGCCACAAATTTCTGGCCGGTTGAAGATAAACTTTCCTGTCGCTGTTTTTCCAGTATAATTTTCCTTTGCTATCAATTAAAACACGCCACGCATTTTCCGGCCGCATATCTCTCAGCGCAATTTGTGCTAACTGCTCACCTAAAACGGGGTCGTCGATAATAAGCCCGATTTCCGTATTGATTGCGATAGATCGTGGGTCCCAGTTCAGTGACCCTACATATGAAATTTTGCGGTCAATAATAATCAGCTTGGAATGCAGCCCCAGCCATTTGGCTTTTACTCTGGGGTCTTCAGACATAATGCGATCTTTGGCATCAGAACGTAATTCGTAAAGTTCTGCACCGGTTTTTAGAATAGGTATTCTTTTGAATTTGTAGGCGCTGTTGGTGATAATTTGATCATTTGAGCCTAGAGAGTTTGTTAAAATTTTAATCGATACACCTTTTTTTACCATTTCTTTAAAATCTTCGAGGGTTTGATCGTCTGGAATGAAATAGGCTGAGATGATTAGCAGTTCTTTTTGCGGAACTATCTCAAGTCCGTTCATCCTGTGTGTATGTCTTACCTGTGTTTTGTCGGCAACGCTTACCGGAGGATCATCGTAGACTACCCATGTCTTACCGGATGTAGATTTGTTTTGAAAATATTCTAAGTAGCTGTCCCAGCCTTGTTGCGGCGCTGAAAATTGAACCAGTAAGGTCTGCGATTTTGAAATTTGTTTGTTAAGGTCTTTTCTAAGCTCATCCAGCATCTTCGAAGTAATTTGTCCGTGTGCAAAAGCATCACCGGGATAGGCCAGCGCATCATTCCAGTATATATCAAATTGATGGGATATTTCTCTGACAATAGGGCCGATAGTAAGGATTTCCATATCGCGGAAATTGAACTTGGAATTTATACCGAAATATTCATCACTGATATTTCGTCCGCCTATAATGGAGGCATGATTATCTATTACCATGAGTTTATTGTGCATTCTTTGATTTAGACGATCCATTCTTGTGATAAATTCAAACCCTTTCCCTATGGTTGTTTCTCTTCCTCTCCACGGGTTGAATACGTGGACTTCAATGTTGGGATGAAAATCAAGTATGGGAATGTTTTTGTCATTAGATATGAGGAAGTCGTCAATTAATATCCGCACTCGTACTCCCCGGTCTGCAGCAGCTATTAATCTGTCCAGAAGAAGGTTGGCGGAAGCATCATTGTGTAAAATAAATGTTTGAAGATCTATCGATTCAGTCGCCAAATCAGTTAAGAGTAAACGCCACCTCAAAGCTTCATCATTACGATCCAAAGCTAAAGATGCAGGTTTACCCTGACCGTGTATAACCTGTAAGCGAGTTGCAAGGTCGGCTATCTTTCCTCTCTCGGCTGGAGGGGAGGCATTGTTTATAATTTTTTGAGGTGGTTGTTCAGGCAGGTATCGGGTCGCACATGCGCTTACGAAGAATAGGACACTTAACAGCAAAAGCGGAATTAGCTTCGTCATCCTCAGAGAGAGGATAATAAAAAATTTTATGTTATATGGAATAATCATAAATAGGTGGCTCGTTGCTCCGCTGGCGTTTTTTGTCTGTAAGTGGTTTTTCGAGTCCTTAATATTGTCAGGATAAATTGTCTGGTAGAAAGAGTAAACAGCCTTTTGAAAATAGTCTGATAAATTTAAAAAAAAACAGAAAGCCCCCTACATATAATGTAAGGGGCTTTCTGAAAATTGCGGTCGCTATTTGCTACTTAAGCATGTGTCACGTTATTTGATCCCGCTTTGAGTCCGAAAAATGCTAACAATATCAGAACGGTGACGAGAGCTAGGATGGGCAAATTCCATGACTCTGTGATGTCATACATAAAGCCCAGTAAAAACGGTCCGAGTGCCGCAAAAAAATAGCCAAAGGATTGTGACATCCCGGAAAGTTGGGTTGTCTTTTTAGCATTGGGGGTACGTAAGGAAATAAATGCAATCGCTAAACTGATACTTCCTCCCATGCCTATGCCCATTAAGATTACAGAGAGTAAAATGATCATTTTTGATTTGGTAAAAAAAAGTAGAAGGATACCGGAAAGGTAGATTCCAATTTTAATTGTCGTAAGCTTTCTCTGATCATCCCGTCTACCGGCCAGAACCGGAATAATCAAAGTGGCAGGAATGGCCATCAGCTGATAAATAAGACACATTAATCCTGCAAATTCAACTCCCATCCCTTTGGATGTAATCATGGAGGGCAGCCATGCCGCAAGAGAATAGAACACGAGAGATTGCGCGCCCATAAACAGCGTTACCCACCAAGCTAACGGGGATTTCCATATCGATTTTTCATTTATTCCAAAAAGTTCGGGGGTAGTGGTTTTGGGAGGTAGTTTAGCCGATTTGTTTTTTATTAAATAAAAAAACATGGTTGCAATCGTTATTACCGCCAAAATACTCCATATAAAGAGTGTATCTTTCCAGTCAAAATTAAATTGTAAAATGAGCGGGGCACTGAGTCCGGCTCCAAGCGCCGCAGAAAGGCACATGGATGTAGCGTAAAGGCTTGTTACAGGTCCGATATGAGCGGAAAATTTTTGTTTTATAAAACTTGGTATAAGCACATTGCCCACGGCAATCCCAATGCCTAAAATGCCCGTACCTATAAATAAGCCGTACAAACCGGTGTAGGAGCGAATTGCTTCTCCTATAAGAATTAAAACAAGACCTGAAATAAGCGTGCGCATAGATCCGAATTTTGCGCTTATTTTAGAAACAAATAGAGAAATTACACCAAAGACTATCAATGGCAATGTTGTCAGTAATCCAGCCATACTGTTGTTTAATAGAAATTCATTTTGTATAAAATGAATGATTGGTCCGACAGAGGTAAGCGGGGCGCGCAAGTTAAATGATACAAGAATAATTATGATAACTAATAATAACTGGGAACTCTTCTTTATTTTAATACTCAAAATTCCATGCCTTCTCTTCTAATTCTTTAGAATTGTAACAATAATGCTTTCTGCTCTTTCCGCATCTTTTTGATATATCGCTTCATATAAATCTATATGTAATTGATTCAGCATTCCCTCTATGGTTTCTTTTCCATTCATTCTTTCTTCCACCGACTTGTATATAAACGTAGAAAAAGAATTGTAGATGTCGTAAAAAATAGAATTGTGTGAGGCTTTGGCAATCGCTAAATGAAATTCCATATCCCATTTACAATTCTCACTCACAGAGTCTTTTGTTAAATTTCTGTTTTCCAATGCGATACTAATCAGTTCCAAGTCTTTTTCGGTTCTTCTTACAGCTGCAAATTTGACAATTTCTTTTTCCAAGGACAAACGAACTTCATTCACCTCATCCATGGATTCATACAAACGATTGACCATATTAGCTTCAAATCTTCCAGAAGACATGACGTAGGTGCCATCTCCCTGACGAGATTCGAGGACTCCAGCCTGTATTAAAGATTGAATTGCCTCACGAACTGTATTTCTGCTTACACCAAAAATTTTTACAAGTTCCGGTTCAGACGGCAATTTATCACCAACATTCAGGGAACCATTTTTAATCGACATTTCGATTTCACTCGAAATTTGTTTAGGCAGCGACAATTTAATGAGCTTTTTTTTGTCCATGATTGTAACCTTCTCTTATAGGATCATCCACTCATCGGACAAGTTAGTTTTTTGTGAATAAAAGTCAAGCTTTAACAGAAAGCCCTTTACATAAGATGTAAGGGCCTTTCTGAAAAGGGCGATTGATTAGACAAAAGAATTAGTGACAAAAGGTGAGGTCATACACGATAGCAATGCGGCATAATCAAGGTTGAATCTTACTTGATCACCAACGCGCAATGGGGATCGTGTCGCATCTAATATCAGATGATCACTGCTGGAGCCGATTATATCAACATCACTTAATGGGGTTAGTCCCGGCACATGAACGTCCTGTTTGCCAATAGCAAGAATAGTTCTGAGCATGTCGCCTTTATCTACAAAGGCCGTCGTGTTGCCGAAAGCATCTTGTCCCACTTCACCCTCTGGGAGAGATGGTTTGGTTTTGGATTCTATTACTCCGGCAACCAAGGTTATTGCGTTAAGATGCAATCCTTCAATATGGTTTCTCGAAAGAGTTTCTCTTCCTATGAAAATAGACTCACCCAGCCTGACATTATTTATCCGGCCTGGGTTGTCATTTGCAAATAACCATTCGAAATTTGCAGAATTACCACCTGAAATAATCTGAAACTTTATATGATATTTTTTTTCATATGTTTCAGCCAAAAGTGATAATTGATCCATATTCGTTTTAGATGGCTTAACTCCGCTGAAACAGGCTAGATTTGTGCCTAAACCAATAAGGTTTACACCTTTCAATTGAATTGTTTTTTCAATTGTTTCATCCAGATCTTTCTTAAGAATGCCTTCTCGCAGATCTCCCATTTCAACCATCAGAACGACATCGTGAATTTTGTTCTGTTTAATAGCAGAATCAGAAAGTTCCGCGATTATGGATAATTCTGTATTTAAGCTTGCATTCGCATATTTCACGACATCATCAATTTCTGTCATTGACGGAGTTCTGATTAAAGTGAATGCGGCTTTAACGCCTGCCTGCCGCATGCGCTTGATATTGGCAATTCTTGATTCTCCAATTGAAACTATGCCGGCTGAAACCAAACAATTTGCAATCTTTGGTTCTCCGAGCGCAACTTTGGTAATGCCGGTAATCTTGATGTTTCTGGCCCCGAACATTTCAACTAATTTTTGCGTGTTGCTAAATATTTTTGCTAAGTCAATTTCAAGATAGGGCGTATTCATTACGCGGTCTTATCATTAAGCTGAGGGAAAACTTCGAGTATTTTTTTAATTAATGGAGCGCAGTCAAATTTGAGTACATCTGTCGTTGGGATTTCAAATTTATTTTCGTAATCTTTAATTGTCTGGCTGAGCTCTGAATCAGACATGTTTTCGTGATTAATGGTGATGCCTATAACGGGAGCCTTAGAGAAGACTTCAATAAGTTCAATTTCTTCTTTTAAATCAGGCATGTTTATATCAGGATAGTCGCCCAGTTTTTCTCTTTTCGGTGGATGCTGAACTATAATCGCGTCAGGTTGTCCGCCTCGGATAATAAAGCATGAACTCAAATAGGCAGGGTGGCTTAAAGATCCTTGTCCTTCGAGAATCATGATGTCGGGATGTTTGGTTTCCCATGCGTCGAATATAGCTTTTTCCATTTCACCGGAGATGAATTGTTCTGTCAGTGCGTCAAGCGGTACACCGAATTCGGCTCCCTGAATTATGCCGGTTTGACCTGTTGCGATCATGACTGTGTTTAGTCCCAGAGCTTTCAGTGCTTTAGTTATGATTACTGAGGTCGTTCTTTTGCCGACAGCGCTGTCTGTTCCAAGTATCGCGATTCTAGGGCATTTGACCTTAAAAATATCGCCTTTGAAAACGTTTCGCTGGTTACTGTTTTGTTGCTTTCTAATGTCATGTAACTGAACATTGCATTCGGTAGCTTTTTGAATGAAAGCTTTATTGTCTGTTAAGAATTCATGCAGTCCGTTAATGATGTTAAGTTTTTGTTCCATCGCATAAAAAAGAACACTGCTGTCCTCTGAGGAAAAGGAACCGGAGAGAGGAGCCATCCCATAAATGAAATATTTTACTGAATCTTCTGTTCCTTCAAGGGCATCAAAAGTGTTTTTGAAAATTTTAATGCCGTTTGCTTTTCCGTCCAGCACTTCTCCGGCATCTAAGCCCGCTTTGGTACTATCGATAATTCCCACAATTTCATATTTGTCGGAATGTCTTGCTAAGCCGTTAGCCGTTTTTCCATCCATTTCTCCAAAAAAACCTTCACAGTAAACAATAGCGGATACTTTTCCTGTCATAATATGCCCTTGGTAGATGTTTGTAATTCTTGTCTCCTCGCAAAAGCGGTGAACAAGGTTCAACAGCATCACCTAGCATATTTTTTAACCATATATGCTGAATTTGCTAAAAATATTTCTTTTAGGAATTGAGTGATGGGTGGAAGTCATATGGAGACAATGAACAAGTCTCTGTAATGTATGTTATAGATCTAATGGTTTGTTGATTATGATTTTTAAATAAATGGAAAAAAATAAAGGTGATGTTTGTAAAGAGTTGGACTTGGCAATAAACTTAGGATGTCATATGTGGGGTGAATATATAAATAGTAATGAGGACTTCAAATGCAAAAAAAAACTGTAGATGTAATAATTAATGTCTTCGGTAAACCTCATCAAACAGCGTTGTCTTTGCTGTCTCTTCTCGAGCAATCAGGTCAGCATGTTAACAAAATTTATTTTCAGGAAGAACCGTGTACATCTGAATTTGAAAAGAATGATCATACTAAAATTATTCAATTTTTGAATGATAAGATAATTTATTTTAAACCAAAGTACTGGAACGGCATTGAACCGACTGATATCGAAAAACTTTCGACCGATAGGGATTACCTTCTTTCAATGCGATATCAGCATGGCTGGGAAAATTCTAAATCAGAATATATATTAACTATTCATAATGATATTGATGTTAAGGCTGATGTTGCAGGCAATCTTCTTTCGGTAATTGGTGATAATGTAGGCGCTGGAGAAGTCGGTCAATGTTGGTGGTGTCCGGCATTTCAAAATGGTTTGTGCGATTCTTCAAGATATATGTCATTTAAACCGTCATATTCATATTTGATGAAAATATATAACAAAAATTTTGATCCTAAAAAGCGTAGAGCTTATTGTTTAGGGTTGTCGGATCAGTTTCACGAGAATGCATGGCCGTTGCCGGAATGCAGGCTTAACGAGTGGTGTGCATTGATAAATATCGACAAAGCAAGGAAAGAGACAATGCCTTTCGGGAAGGCCGCTCCTATAGGGGCACTTATTTCTTCCGGGGCTTTTATAGGCGAGAACAGAGATCAGCCTGTCTGTCTGGATACTGGCGTTCAATGGTTTCGGGATATGGTGCTGGCTGGATATTCATTTGCAAATTATGATGTAAATCAGGATATAGACCATGACCGTCGCGGCAATGCAGCATTGGGAGCACCTGAATTATATGTAAAAGCGGAAATTGTCGCGCTGCACAAAATTAAAGACAGATATCCTGAGTTTTATAATTTTTACATTTCCTAACGGTCCTTAGAAAGCGCGACTTGATGTATATTTCAAAACCCAGAAAGCCCCTTACATTTGCATGTAAGGGGCTTTCTGAAAAGTGGCGGAGTCGAAGGGACTCGAACCCTCGGCCTCCGGCGTGACAGGCCGGCGTTATAACCAACTTAACTACGACTCCGAATATATTAAGTGCGTTAAGTGACGCTTAATATTTTAATGGTAGGCGAAACAGGGCTCGAACCTGTGACCCTCGGCTTGTAAGGCCGATGCTCTTCCAGCTGAGCTATTCGCCCTCAAGAGAGCATCTTTTAAGTCTACAGTCGCGAGATGTCAATAAAAATTTTTAAAAACCTTAAAGTTTTTTAATCTTCCATGACCCAGAGCAGTGCTTTTTCTTTTTCATCAACACCAAAATGCTTAAGTTCGATAAACGGGAAAATTTTATCGCTGATTTCCATCAGTGTCTCATGCCAGCTTTTATCAGATACGACGGCCTTTTTAGTGAATTTTTTCATGTTGGGGAAGGCAAACTTGATGTCTTCAATCAGAGCTTTTATGGAGATTCCTCCGAATTCAACCAGTTCTACATAAATAGCCAATTTTTCTTCGTATTTTAATTTTTCATTAATCGCATCAATTACCAGCTTAATATCCTTTTCCTCAATTTTGCCGGAAACTCTTAAACCAACGGCTTTTGAAGAAGCTATTTCGATCAGTTCAATCATTGGAGGCTCCTTGGTTGGGCTTTATCTCTCAGATATTTATTATTATAGTATTTTAATATTAGATGTTGTGCGATTATTTATCAACAAAAAAACCTTAAACTTACGTCTTGAGGGTTTTGGTAAATAGTATTGTGATTATAGTGTTTTGTGATTTTTTCTAAATCCTGACTTTAATAATGCTGAGTAGATTGTTGGTGTATCCGTCGTCTTTTTTGTATTCACGGTATCCCGCTGAATGGGCACAGCCGACAGCAAAGAGCTTGTCGTTTTCTTCAAGAAGATATGATGTTAATTGTCCGCTGGATAGCTGGCGGAATTCTTGCGGCAGGGATATCGACTGACCGGGGTTGTGATCCGGATTTGTGGAGGAAATTATTTTTCCACTGGTTTCAACAAACATCCCTTCGGAACCATTTAGAATTTCCCCTTGGCTATTACGGGGCAGGGCATCGTTTAACATGGATAAAAATTCGGGTTCAGAGTCGAAGACAATTCCGATACCGCCAAGCACCAAGTTTGAGTCTTTAAGGGAGGTTATCGATGCATTATATATATATGAATGACGTGATATGGATTTTTTTGCGTAGAGTTCAGTCGAGTCGAAGCTAGAAACGCAGTATTTCTGAGAATCCTTGATTTTCAATGTGTCTGTTGCATATTGTCCGTTCAGTGTTTGCCCTTCGTGACGAAATTCCTCAGGATTGGAACATGCTAGAATTTTCCCGGTATGATCATATATAAATAAGTTTGTGTATACCGTGTAGAGGCTGTTAATGTAGTGTAAAATGTTGTGCATACTGTTGCGGTCAGAATCATTTGCTTGGGGCTGTTCAAGGATGCGCCTGAAGTCTGAGGTCAGTGCCCACCAGCGGCAGTCGTTGGCTCGTTCATATAGATTGCGGTCCATGATATCTATGGACAGTTGCGCCAGAAACTGAACTTCATAGAGTCTCGATGAGGTCGTAAGCTTAAGCAGTCCGTCTGTTGAGGATTGAAAAACGTGTTGAACCTGATCACCAATTTTTTTGATTTCGTTCAGTATGCTAGGTAGGGCTCGCCCTTCCATTTGCTCGGTAAGATTAGGTGCAATGCATTTTTTGGCTGCCATTATCTCACCATTTTGAACCACCAGTTCGAGGTCGGATAGAACATTTTTTGATGCTTCTTCAACGGTGATAAGCCTGCCTGAAAAAATAGCTTTATTACGAATTGTGACTGCATCAAGAGAGCAATCTGTACTGTCATTGTTAAAGGCCGATTCCATTCTCTGTAGAACGTGTCCGTACCAAGTCAGCCCGAGAAAACCTTGGTATCCATTTGTTTCAACAGTTTTTGCCATGTAGTCTTCATCGTTAACATTAACGATGTTGAACTCATCTTTTTTGGTCATGGTATAAGGGCGTCCAATTGGAGCTTTGACCATATCGCTTGATGCTATTGCTTTGCCGTTTTCATCAAGAATCATTAGGATAGTGTCATTTGATGAAAGCTTAAGGTTCTTAAAAATACCTTCCATTTCACCTTCGAAATCGAAAACAAGACATAGTATTCCCAGAGGATCTCCTGAGTCTGGAGAATTAATCGCTTGTGAGTAAATCAACACTTTGTCGCGTTCTGGAGTCAGGTCGCTTTTTCGATACGTTTCTAAGTATTCTTTTGCTTCATATGTTTCGGCTAGAAGCGGATCGCAAGAATGAGTCACGGGGTTGCTGTGATCAAGGTGTGCGCAGACCTTGCCGTCTGTATCTAAAATAATAATCTCGTTATAAACTGTGTACTTATTACGATATTCGAGAAGACGATCTTCAATGACGGCGACTGCATCAGGATTGTCTGCGTCATTTTTAAGAAACCGGACAAGGTCATCGTCAGTTGCAAGAAATCCTACATCTGCGGTGCGTTCAAACAGGTTGCGTTTAAGAATGTCGATTACAACCTGCGCCATGGATGACACTTCGAGGACTACCTTCTGGGTGTTTTCAATAACAAGCGTTTCCACAAGATTTTGTTTAAGAAGAGAAAAATTCTCCTGAGTACTGATAATGAAGTCAATAAGAGTTTGGGCAATACGACTACAGTTAATTTTACCGGTCAGGGTTGCCATTGTCCATTGTCTATCAAGTCTAGTGAGTAAGTTTAGACATTTTTCTACTGTGGGCATGGATCTGAGTAGTATCTTTTCATTGTTTTTAACTAATTTGTTGTCCATTTTGGTTCTCTTCTATATGTAATGCTGTGTAAAAATGTCGATCATGGTAGTCGTTTGTGAGTATTTACTGGTTGTGGCTTAAAATTTCTAAGAATGATTGGTCTATTATCTACTTGAATTATTATGTTTAAAAAAAATAAATTGTCAAAAAAATCAATTTATTGTATTTTTGTAGTTCTTTTTTTTGATTTTGTAATCAGGAGGCGTTCTTTTTGTCAAGAGTATGTTTAAATTTACAAAAATGTACTGCTTTGACTGCTGCTTCAATCTTTATTTGTTGCAATAGTGCTTTTTTGTTAAAAAGTTAGGTTTGCGTTGATGTTTATTCCTTTTTTTAAGTATAAAATTGTATTGTTATGGCTGTAAAATGATGTTGTCTTGAGCCTAGTGATTGCTACGAGCATTTATATTTATATACAGCTTGTATCTGTTATCTTTGTATAATTTATTGACACTGACTTTTGATCGGAGTTATTGCCAAATGTGACGGAGAAAAGTGTGTTTGTGAGAAGTTGGGGACTGAGCCGGGCGTGCTCATTTTTTTTAAAATGAATTATTGGTCGTTTTGCCAACTATGCAAGTTGTTGGGTAAGGTTTGACAATAAGTTTGTTAAAAAGGGGATTAAAATGAAAGGTTTTGATGATGTTTTAACGGAGATGGATTTTGATTTTCTAGGTTCCGGTCAGCATGTCATGAGTGTTGAAGGTGTTCGTAAAGCTTTGGGAAATGATCATTTTATTTTTTTGGATGTGCGTACTGATCTTGAGCAGGGTTATATGGTTTTTCCTTTCGCAATCAATATTCCATTGCATGAGCTTCCAAAAAGAATAAATGAGCTTCCTAAAGATAAATTTATTGTTCCTTTCTGTACTTCAATTTTCCGCAGTGCGGTCGCGTACACATATTTGCGCGCAAACGGGTTTGATGAGGTCAAGGGACTGGCTGCTCCTGTGGAAGATCTGGTCGGTATTTTTAAACCCGGTCCTCTGGCAAAGATGTAGTTTTTTATGGCGTGCCTATGTCGATGTGGCGGGATGGGCACTCTATATTTTTTAAGTATTTAGAATAGGCATACCATAATGTTTGATTTAACAATTGTAATTGCATTCATTTCTTTTGTGCTGAGTTTTCTCTTTGCCCTAGGGGGAGTAGGTTCCGCACTGGTTCTCATCCCTTCTCTGACATGGCTTGGTGTACCTTTTAATTTGGCCCGTACGACCGGACTTTTCGTGAACTGTTTGAGCATGCTGGGTGCCACATATTCCAACATTAAAGCCAAACGTCTGGATTTCAAGCTCGGACTGCCTATCATCATTTCATCCATAGTTCTGGCTCCGGTGGGGGCATGGGCAGGGCATTTTCTCAGCATTCGTATAATTTTTTTGTGTTTATCGGGTTCCTCATTTTTTCCGGTTGCATGATGCTTTTTTTCAAAAGATCTAAATATAAAGATCAGTATCGGGAAGACCGTCCTGTAATCGGGCCGTTATTAGTAGGTGTTGTTGCCGGATTCTTTTCGGGTCTGCTCGGTGTAGGGGGCGGGGGAGTCATTTCTCCGCTGATGATTTTGCAGGGTTTTAATCCTAAAAAAGTTGCGACAGTGACTGCTTTTGCTGTGCCTTTTTCATCTTTTTCCGCTTTCATGGCCTACGCTGCGATGGGATCTGTTTCAATTAAGATTTTGATTTTTGCCGGTGGTGCTGCATGGGCTGGTGGATATCTTGGAACTAAAGTTATGCATCATAGAATGCGGCCTGAATCTGTTAAGAAAATACTTGGTTGTGTGTTGATTTTGATTGCTTTGAAGTTGATTTGGTCACTTTAATACGTGAGATTAATATTCTTGTCGGAAGGATAGGTTTATTGATTCGGCGTTAGTTTAGTTGATTCGTATATATGTTTTTTATGGGTATGATTAGCCGGAACGGGGGTTCCGGCTTTTTTTGTGGGATTACGGGTTGAGATGCTTGGCTTGGGGGTTGGGAAGGTGTATGCGGGTGAGAAAGTAAATAATAATACGGTTGTTGTTTATGTTTAGGGGAAGATATTTTGTATTATGGCATCACTTATTGATTGATGCTGGCTGGTTTGAGAAAAATTAGAGGGTGTTATGGCTGTTTGTACTGATATGTCGTCCCTTGCAATTAAAAAAATCGTAATTGAAAATTTTAAAGCATATAAAAACAGATTTGAACTTGAACTTAATGAAGGTCTCAATGTGGTTGTCGGTGATAATGAAGCAGGAAAATCAACTATTTTAGAGGCAATAAACTTAGCTCTTACAGGTCAACTTAATGGTCATTATGTGAAGAATGAGTTGTCTCAATATTTGTTCAACATAGATGTTGTTGACGAATATTGTAAAAGCTTGAAGACTGCTTCTCGTTTGCCTCCACCTTTTCTTTTCATTGAGTTATATTTTTCTGATTATCAAGAATTTAGAGGATCAAACAACAGTGAAAAGACTGATAGTTGCGGGATCTCTTTTTCTATTGAGTTTGATGATAACTATGCAGCCGCATACGAACAACTTTGCAAGTCAGGTGAAGTAAAAACACTTCCTGTCGAGTATTATAAAGTCGTTTGGCGTTCTTTCGCACTTGGTAGTCTTATTTCAAGATTGATTCCGTTGAAGTCGTCATTCATTAATTCTTCTGCAACTAGATTTAGCAATGGTTCAGACATTTATCTTTCAAGGATTATTAAAGACTCTCTCGAAGATGGTCAGAAGGTTGAACTTGCCCAATGTTATAGACGTATGGTCGAAGTTTTTGCTGATGAGGAGGCTGTAAAAGCCATTAATAATAAAATTGCTAAGCAAGCAGAAATATCAACTAAGCCTGTGCAACTTTCTGTTGAGATCTCAAATATAAACGCATGGGAAAAGATTATTACGACCTATCTAGATCGAATTCCGTTTCAGCAAGTTGGTCGAGGAGAACAGTGCATAGTCAAGACTAATTTGGCTTTAACCCATAGGCGATCAGAAATTGCCAATTTGATTCTTCTTGAAGAACCTGAAAATCATCTCTCACATAGTAATCTTAATAAATTGCTTGGATACATAAAGGATAAATGTTCAGGTAAACAGATCATTCTTTCGACCCACAGCAGTTTGGTAGCTAACAAGTTAGGTCTTGAAGATTTGATTCTTATTAACAATCAAAAAACCACTTCCTTTAAAGACTTAACTAAATCTACCCGAACATTTTTTTCTAAATTACCGGGGTATGACACGTTGCGTTTGTTGCTCTCCGAAAAAGCAATACTTGTTGAAGGAGATTGTGATGAGCTTGTTGTCCAAAAGATTTATTATCAACAAAAAGGAAAACTTCCGATTGAAGACGGGATAGATGTAATTTCTGTAGGGCTGTCCTATAAGAGGTTTTTAGAAATAGCTAGGAAAGTAAATAAGAAGGTTGCCGCTATAAGAGACAATGATGGTAAAATAGATTCTATTAAAAAGAATGATAAAGACTATCTCCAAGAAAAAGACAATTTACAGGTCGTATTCTTTGATTTCAAGGAGTATCAGTATGAGGGGGAAATTAAAGATTACAACTATAACACCCTTGAACCTTGTTTGTTACGGGTGAATGATTTGGGAAAATTAAATTTAATTTTAGGAACTAAACACAAAACGGAGGATGACCTTCTAAGGTATATGCACGGTAATAAAACGGACTGCGCGTTAAAATTATTTGAAACCGGGATATCCTTTAATGCTCCTGATTATATCGAAAGAGCTTTGGAGTTTATCAATGCCTAAGAGTAAATGTATCATCGCCGCTGCCGGGTCAGGTAAAACTACTTATATAGTAAAAAAAGCCCTAGAAGCAAAAAGTAATGAACGGGTATTGATCACAACCTACACTCAAGAAAATGAGAAAGAAATACGCAACAAGATCATAAAGAAGAATCTATCTATTCCTCGTAATATTACTGTACAAACATGGTGGTCTTTTCTTTTTCAACATGGAGTCAGGCCCTATCAAAATTTAATTACAGACAAGCCTGTTAAAGGGTTAAAGCTTACTACCAATAGGTCTGGGTTTAGGTATAGAACTCAAGGGCGTCCTGTGTACTGGGGGCAAAATGATGTTGAACCTTTTTATTTTAATGGTGCTAGGCAGATATACTCCGATAAGATAGCGATATTTGTAATGAAATCTAACCAGCTAACAAAAGGGGCAGTTATAGATCGTATATCTAATCTTTATGCCCATATTTTTGTAGATGAAGTTCAGGATTTAGCTGGCTATGACTTAGACATAGTGCATGCTTTAATGAAAAAGATAAAAACTGTTTTGGTTGGTGATCCCCGGCAAGTGACGTATCATACCCATCACTCCGCTAAACATAAGCAATATAAGGATGGTTTGATTGATCAGTTTGTGAACGATAAATGTGATAAAGTATGTAATGTTGATACTGATACTTTGAGTAATTCATATCGGTGTCATGAAAAAATTTGCACTTACTCAAGTTCTTTGTTTCCAGACCTTCCGACGGTAGGTTCGTTCTCTGATCTGGTAACTTCTCATGATGGTGTTTTTTTTATTCCAACTGAGAAGTTAGATGACTACTTAGAACACTACGAACCTATGCAGTTAAGATATGACCGGAGGGCTTCTGTTAATGCTAATTATCCGGCATGTAATTTTGGGCAATCCAAAGGCTTAACTTTTTTAAGGGTCGTAATTTATCCGACCGACTCCATCAAAAAATATCTCGCAGGTGAGGAGGAGTTGGCGAGCAGTACTCTTTGTAAATTTTATGTTGCTTTGACTAGAGCTATACATAGTTCCATGATCGTTTGGGATGATCCGCCTGAGGTCGAAGGTATCGCTAAATATCCATTTTAGGAGTTTCAAAATGTCTTTGCTTTTGAAAAATGCGGTTGAATCAATCCAAATCGGTGTGGAAGATTTTGATTCAGATGATGAAAGAAGGTATTTGTCAGCTGTCCGAAATGTTTATGCAGGTTTGTTACTTCTATACAAGTACCATCTTTTTTGTTTGTCGCCTGATTATGATAAAGAGTTGCTGATCAAAAAGAATATTGCTCCTAAGATCGGTAGCGATGGCAATATCGATTTCATGGGAGATGGGAAAAGTACTGTTGATGTTTGCGGTATTAGAAAAAGATTTAAAAATCTTAATGTTGAAGTTGAATGGAAGATGTTTGAAAAGATTCAAAAGCTTAGAAATGATATTGAGCATTATTATGTTGGGGAAAGTCTTGATAAGGTAAAAGACTTATTTGCTCAAATTTTTATTTTAATAAAGAATTTTGTGTCAACCTATTTGAATAAAGAACCGGCGCAATTGCTTGGAAATGACTGCTGGGCGGTACTTCTCGAGAATAATGCTGTTTATGAGGAGACGAGAAAGGAATGTTTGGAATCAATCGAAAAGGTTGATTGTAAGTTTTGTTCTTTTGGTGAAGTTGCAAAACACTTCTCATGCCCTGAATGTGACAGTGAATTAATAAAAGTAAATGAAGAAGGTGACTATCATCAGGAACTTGGACTAATATGCATGAGTTGCTCGAATGAATTTGAAGTTTGGGATATAATCGAAGATGCAGTTCAAAGCTCTTCGTATGGTCACAATTATTATGCCTACAAAGACGGTGAAGAGCCTTCAATAGGAACATGCCCTGAGTGCAGTAAGGAAACATATATTTTTGATGATGATGTTTGCTTAGCATGCGGGGAAAGCCGGGCATACAAAGAGTGTAAGCTTTGTAGCTGCGAATTATCAGTCGATGAGCAATGGGCTGAAGGATACTGTGCTTATCATCATGAAATGTTAAGCAAAGATGATTGATGTTTTCTGGCTAGTTTTGTGTCCACCAACATTCCCACCCTTGTGTCCAATCCCCCAAAACAGAAAAAGGATATTAATCTTACGATTAATATCCTTTGTACTTTAGTGGCGGAGTCGAAGGGACTCGAACCCTCGGCCTCCGGCGTGACAGGCCGGCGTTATAACCAACTTAACTACGACTCCGCAGGGATATAATAAACGAGTTAAGCAACGCTTATTATTAATTTTTTGTGGTAGGCGAAACAGGGCTCGAACCTGTGACCCTCGGCTTGTAAGGCCGATGCTCTTCCAGCTGAGCTATTCGCCCACAAATTCAGTGTGTCAAAACTGAAGGCTGTGATTGAACTTCCTGCACTTGCGTGCGTTTCCGTATTGCTCACTGCCACGAGGAGGGATACTGCCGATGAGTAGCCGTTTTGTCAAACTGTTTTTTTGAATATATTTAAAATAATTGCTAACTTACTGTTTTAATTATGTTTTTATGTGTAGCTTCGGCTAATTTTTCCATGCTTTCAATCGGGTTTTTCGTCTGAAAAATGTTCCTGCCGATGCAGCACCCTTTGCAGCCGGATTCCAGACCGCGTAAAGTATTGCTTATTGCTCCTTCCGTTGTCTGTCCTAGCGGGCCTCCTGTTACCAGAACAGGGACGGGGCTTGCCTCTACTGCTTTGCGGAAGGCATCGCCATTGTTGGGGTATGGCACTGCTACGATGTCCGGACCAAGTTCTGCGCCGATGCGGATGCAGTGTGCTACAAGGCTTGAGTCGTGCTCGTTTACAATCTGGCTTCCTCTGGCGAAAACTGTTGCCAGCACTGGAATACCCAGTTGATGCGCTTCGTCGGTAATTTCGCCCAGGTCGGCAAGCATGCGGTCTTCAAGCTCATTGCCTATATTAACGTGTACAGAAACCGCGTCCGCGCCTAGTCTCAGCGCTTCGGGGATAGAGCAGACGATGCTCTTGTTGTATGATGGCGAGCCGTGTCTTGTGCCCGCATTCATCTGTATAATCAGGCTTACGTCAGCAGGGATAAGGGCGCTGAAATGTTTGGCCAGACCTTTATTAAGAATGACACCCTGTACTCTTGATGTGGGGAGAGCTTCCAAAATGGAAGGAATGGCGCCGAGCCCTTCAATCATTCCTTCGTTTGCACCGTGATCCAGAGCCAGAATGAGTGAATTTCCGCTTGTCTTATCAAATAGTCGTCTCATGCGACGTTGAGTTCCGTTCATTGAATCCTCTTATATTTAAAAAATCTATTTTTCTGTCCAGATAAAGCGGCTGCCTTTTTTACCTGTAAATCCTAGAAGCAGCTGCTTGAAGTATAAACCCACAGGGCCTTTGCCTTTTGCCGGAGCGGTCAGACTTTGCCCTGAAAATAATTTTGCGAGATCTTCAGCATTTTCGAGCACCAGAGCTGATTCTGCCGGAGTTTCAGGCAATAGGGTGCGTGCAAACGGATTCGGTCTGAATTTCTTACCCGAAATTTTACCGAGCGGATATCCCTGCCAGCGGAGATTCGGTGGAAGCATGTTCAGTGCGTGCCTGTTAAGGAACATTGCTTTGCCCTTAAAATCGTAAAGTTCGCCGTCCGGCAGAGCTGAAAAATCTATTGCTTCGGGGTAATCCTGTTTTTTGAGATTCAGCTTTTGTCCCGGCAGGGGGGCTGTTTCGGGATATTCCGGTTCGGCATTGCCGGGTTTTCGTAGTCCGCAGACATAAAATCCCTGACCGCCGCCTGATCCGTCTACCCGCAGCACTCCGTCCATGTTCGGCAAAAGCGGCTCTGCAATGGTGAACCCGGCTGGATGCGGAAGTTTGACCAGTTCAAAACCGAGTTCTTCAACTGCAAAGCGGGTCTGCTCTTCATTTTCCTGTACATTGGTGGTGCATGTTGAGTAAACAACGTTGCCACCGGGGGTGAGCAGGTCAAAAGCTTTTGCCAGCAGTTGGCGTTGTAAGGCTATGAGGGGTAAGGTTTTTTCGCCTGACCATAAGTCCATAGCTTTAGGGTTTTTGTTGATGGTTCCCCATCCGCTGCATGGCGGGTCCAGCAGAATATATTCCCAGCCATTCGATGGCAGAGGGATCTTTTGCGATTCGTAACTCACCGTTGCGGAGTTTATGGCCTGTACGCGTCGTAAGTTTTGACGCAAAAGAGCAAGCCTGTCCTTTGAAGGTTCACTGGCAAGAACAAATCCGTCACGCCCGACCAACCTTGCTAAAATTCCTGTTTTACTGCCGGGACTTGCGCACATGTCCAGCACTTTTGCCCCTTTCGGCGGATTAAGCATCAGAGGCGGCAGCATGGAGGAACGGTCTTGTATATAGATACGTCCGAACCTTGATGCAAGGGAGTCACCTAGAGGAAAAGGTTCTTTTTCAAGCCTTCGCGCCATTGAATAGAACGGTTCCGGGCTGAATTCAAAACCTTGCGAACGTAAAAGTTCTTCAACTGCGGGGATGTCTTTTTCGGAGCAGACAAGTCTGAATGTTCGAAGATTATTTGTCATAATATATATTTATAAAAATGAAGGTAAGCTTTCTAGGAGAAACAAACCTGACATGGTAGATTTTTTTTACAGGTTGCATATAAAATTTTGTGAAATTTATTGTAGCAATGTAGACAGTCTTTATTTACAGCTGTCAAAACCGGAGCAAGACAGATAAAACAGGGTTGAACATTTGACAAGTAGCCTTTTGGGTGGTTCATATGTTTGGCTTTGCGTCCCGGACCGTAAGCTGTTACAAGTTTTTTACTCGTTTTGCTGATATGGAAAGTATGATAGCTCGATTGTTTTCGGGTTTTCTTGAGAGAGTCGCAGTAATATCTTAGTCATTTAGAATATATAACGTACATTTCCGAAAGCCTTTTGCTTTTTGGGGAGGATCCAGTACATGTCATTTAAACGGTTTATAGCTTTTTTTATTGTAATGATTTCAATTTTATCAGCAGGTACAGCCTTTGCTGACGCGCGCACTTTCGCTGTGTATCCATTTGAAATAAATGGACCTGCACAGTATAAATATTTGAGCCGCGGCGTTCAAACGATGCTTATTTCCCGTTTGAACTGGACAGGACATTTTGAACCTCTCGCAGCCTCCAAGGAGCTGGGTGAGGCCGATATTCCATCATCAAAAATTGAAGAAATTAAAAGCGCACAGCAGCTTGAAGTTGATTATCTGGCTCTAGGTAGTATCACAATCGTCGGTAAAGACGCTTCTATTGATCTACGTATGGTTGATAAGGACGGGAAATCTTGGACAAAAAGTGCTAAGACTACAATTGAAGGGCTTATTCCCGCTTTGGATGGCATCGCCACAGAGGTTAAAGGGGAATTATTTGAAAAGCCCGGAAGCAAGAAAGTTACTAAAGAAGAAAAAGCTCGTGAAGAGGCGCGCCCTCAAGATGCTTTAAATCCTGAGTTTATTTCGGCTTCTACAGCTGCAATTCCTATGCAGAGCGCGATTAACCCGCAGTTTAGATATGAAGGTGGAGCAGAAACTCCCGGTCGCTGGCGCAGTCAGAGTATTGATTTTGTGAATCGCGGCGGATTTGTTGCGGATGTTACCGGTGACGGCAAACAAAATATTGTTATGCTGTCGGATACTGAAGTTAAAGTTTTCGGTGTTGAAGCTCAGCGTTTGAAAGAGGTTGCTTCTTATAAATATGCAACGAGAGCAAATGGTATCAAAATCAGTGGTATTGATCTTGGCATGGATGGGGTGAAGGAAGTTGTTCTTTGTATTATGATGGACAGCAGACCCTATTCTTTCATTATCTCTTTTAAAGGGAATACTCCGAAGGTACTCGTAAACCGTTTTAATAAATTCTTAAGCTCGGTTCGTATTCCGCCTAATTTTACTGAAACTCTGCTTGGACAGAAGCTTGATACAAGCCGGACTTTTTATTCAAAAGATGTGACGGAATATATGTATTCTAATGGCGAATTGGTGCCTATCAGACATTTGTCTGTTCCTGAGTTTGCCAATGTGTTCAACACATCTTTCCTTCCCGAAAAGGACGATTATAAAATCTTAGTACTGAATAAGTACGGCAGAATGGTTGTTTACAATAAAGCTCTTGAGCCTTTGTACGAGAGTCAGAATTCTTATAACTCGGTTGATGTAAAATTTGAATCGATTGCTAGGATTAAAGGATTCGGTACGGAGAATAAAAAGGATAAAATGGAACATTATTACTTTGTTCCTATGCCTATAACTATAGCTTCTATTTCTGATCCGACTAAGTTTGAGGTTCTTTTGAATAAAGATATCTCTGTTGCTTCACAGGTTTTTTCCAACTATAAAAACTTCTCACAAGGCGAACTTCATTCTGAGTACTGGGATGGAGTCGGCCTCAGCCTTGCTTGGAAAACACGTCGTATTAAAGGTAGTGTGACTGCCTACGGACTCGCAGATATTGATAATGACGGTGAAAAGGAACTTTATTGTATTTTGAATAGTTTCCCCGGTTCTCTGGGTGTTAAATTCAGAAAGACTTTAATTGTTGCCTATGAATTGAATCTCGGAAAAAAATAGTTTGAATTCGGCCTCCTGCTTTATGCGGGAGGTCTTTTTTTTGGTTGAATAAAAAGTAAGCCCTTACGGGAGGAGATGATTATGAATAAAGCCGGAAGAGTAAGTGGTCTATTCGCTTTTTTGATGATGTTTGCTATATCGTTTTGCTCTGTTTCTCAGCTGCAAGCTGCAGAAATAAGCCTAAGCTATGCAAATTTTCCTCCTGCGAAGACGTTTCCTTGTGTGCAAATGGAACGCTGGAAGCAGGAAGTTGAAAAAAGGACTTCCGGCAAGGTGCAGGTTCAAACTTATCCCGGATCAACATTGCTGGGTGCTAAAAATACATTGCGCGGAGTTATGCAGGGGCAGGCTGATATTGGTTGTGTAAGTATTGCTTACCATCCCGGTGTGTTTCCGCTGAGTTCCGTTTTTGAGCTTCCTTTGGGTTTCACTACATCTACCTCTGCAAGCCTTGCGCTGTGGGATCTTTTTCAGAAACATCAGCCAAAAGAATTTAAGAAATTTAAAGTGTTGACCATGTTTGCTTCTGCTCCGTCAAACTTGATGACTAAGACACCTGTCCGCTCTCTCAGCGATTTGAAGGGAGTTGAACTCCGCGCGTCAGGTATTCTTTCTAAAATTCTTGATTCCATCGGGGCAACTCCTGTTTCCATGCCTATGTCTGCAACTCCTGAAGCTTTGCAGAAGGGTGTAGTTAAAGGGTTGTTTTCTTCTTTTGATGTGTTGAAAGATATGAATTTTGCTGAAATATGCCGTTATGAAACTGTGACCAATACTGCTGTTTACCCTTTTGCAATCATAATGAACAAGAGTTCATGGGAAGCCCTTCCTGATGATGTTAAAAAAGTTATGAACGATCTTGGTCGTGAACAGGCTGAATGGACAGGACAGTACATGGATCAGCATGTGAAAGATTCTCTTGCATGGTCTAAAGAGAAATATAACATTGAGCTTATCACCATGCCTGAAGCCGACATGCAGACAATCAAAGAAAAAACTAAGCCTCTGATTAATGACTGGAAAACAAAAGCTGTGGATTTCGGTGTTGATGCCGATGCTGTTCTTGCTGAAGTCGAAGCTTCCCGCGTTAAATATGATTCTGCAAAATAATTAAAGTTTTGAAAAACCTCCCCGCCTTTTAGTGGCGGGGAGTCATTAAAATCCGCTTATGATCAATAAATTGGAAAAAATATCTATCCTTTTCTGCCGCATTTTAGCATGGATTGCAGGCACAGCCCTTACAGCAATGGTCGTGCTCGCCTGTGCTAATATGGTTTTTCGTGCAACTTGGGTTCCGGTGAAAGGAACTTTTGAACTTATGGGTTTTCTAGGGGCCGTAGCCGCGGGTTTTTCACTGGCTTTTTCTCAATTATACAAAAGTCACATCGCAGTCGGCTTGTTTTTTAATAAATTTCCGAAACCCATGCAGATTTTTCTGGACGCTCTGAGCGGGGGAGCTTCTTGTGTTTTCTTTGCACTTTGTGCAAGGGAGGCCGCGAAGTGGGGGATGTTTTTATATGATCTGGGTGAAGTTTCTGAAACACTCGGAATTGAATTTTACCCCTTTGTTTTCTTCGTAGCTTTCGGATGCGTGATGATGTCTTGGGTCTTATTGCTGGATCTTGTCAGAACTCTTTCCGGAAAAGAACCTCTTAAGCTCGTTTAACCGGGTAGTTTATTATATAATATGGAACCAATAACTATAGGCTTCGTCGGCATTGTCTGTTTGCTGCTGGTAATTCTTACTTTACGAATTCCCGTGGGCTTTGCCATGGGGATCATAGGTTTTATCGGGTTCGCAAAAGTTCTTAATCTTAAAGCCGCATATGGTATGCTCGGCACTGAAGTATGGAATGTTTTTTCATCATACGGACTGACAGTAATCCCGCTTTTCATTCTTATGGGGCAGATTTGTTTCTACTCAGGAGTTAATAAGCGGCTTTATAAATCAGCTTATGCGTGGATGGGACATATTCGTGGCGGGATAGCGATGGCTACCGTCCTTGCCTGCGCCGGTTTTGCAGCGATTTGCGGTTCCAATACTGCTACTGCCGCGACCATGAGTACTGTTGCTTTGCCGGAAATGAAGAAATTTCGATATAATCCCATCCTTAGTACCGGTTCCGTTGCCGCCGGAGCAACACTTGGCGTAGTCATTCCTCCCAGTGTGGTTCTGATTATTATCGGCCTCCAAACCGGAGAATCTATAGGGCGCCTTTTTCTCGGCGGAGTAATTCCCGGTATTCTTTTATGCGGCTTGTTTTTGGTGACGGTTTTCTGCATGTGCGTGCGGCATCCTGACTGGGGTCCTTCTGGACCGGAAGTCAGCTTCAAAGAAAAGATGATGTCACTGCCCGGTTCTATCGAGATGGTGATTCTTTTTATGCTGGTTATGGGGGGATTGTTTGCAGGCTGGTTTACTCCTACAGAGGCCGGTGCTGCCGGTGCTGCTTTTGCTCTACTTATAAGTATAGTTTCACGGCAGATGACTTTTAAACGTTTTGTTGCCGCTGTTTCTGATACTTTAAAAGTGTCCTGCATGATTATGGTCGTTATTGTCGGTGCTATTATTTTCGGACGTTTTCTTGCTATAACAAGGCTTCCTTTTGAAGCTGCGGACATGGTCGCAGGATTACCGATTCCTCCGACATTAATTATTTTGTTGATATGCGTGATCTATGTAATCGGTGGAATGGTCATGGACGCGCTTGCTCTTTTGCTGATTACTATTCCGATTTTCTTTCCTATGGTTATAGCCATGGGATATGATCCTATTTGGTTCGGTGTGTTGATTACTCTTGTCACTACCATGGGTGCTATTACGCCGCCTGTGGGGGTTACAACGTTCATCGTAGCCTCAATGGCGGAGGATGTCTCCATCGACAGGGTTTTTCTCGGGGTAAGCTATTTCATGATCGCATATGTTGTGCTGATTGCATTGCTTCTAGCCGCACCGGAAATAGTAACATTTTTACCCAGATTAATGGGTTAGCCGTATTCGTTATGCCAGCAGAGTTTGTCACAGTTACCAGCGCTGAAGCTGGTCAAAAGCTTGTTCGATTTCTTGAACGAAGAGTGGATGGAGAGGTTCCGCGTTCCGCTGTTATGCGTTGGATTCGCAAGGGGAACGTGCGCGTTGATAAAGGACGTTGTAAGCCTTTTGATCTGGTTAAAGAGGGGCAGATAGTGCGAATACCTCCATATCGGGCTGATGAGCCTGCTGAAAAGGTTTCACGTGAACCGCTCGAAATAATTTATGAAGACGAGAACTATTTAGCCATTAATAAACCAGCCGGATTGCCTTCACAGGGCGGAACAGGACATGATGACAGTGTCGTTGACCGTCTTTTATCTATGTATGCAGATTTTCCGTTTAAACCAGCCCCGGCACATCGGCTTGACCGTGATACTTCCGGTGTTCTGTTAGCCGGCAAAAGTCATCATGGGCAGAGAGCCCTTTCCGATATGTTCGCGAGCGGAGAAGGGGGAAAGTATTATCTCGCCCTTGTCAGGGGGGATTGGATTTCAGAAGGAGCCGGTGATGACGGTTGGGTTGAGATGCACGATCTTCTTGAAAAGAAAGAAGAGAATGGGAATGAAAAGATGGTAACAGGTTCCGGTAAAGAAGCGCATGCATCTGTTTTAAGTTTGGGAAAATTGGAAAATCAAACTCTTCTCTTGATCAAATTACATACTGGCAGAACTCATCAGATACGTGTTCAGCTTTCATCGCGCGGTTTTCCGATTATCGGTGATTCAAAATACGGCGGTGGCAATGGTGCTATGAAATTACATTGCTGGAGGATTGAGACTCCTTGGTTTACTGCGCAATGTTCGCCGCATTGGGATGATGTCTTTTTGCGGCAGGAGCATATTAATTTGGCAGAAAATTCTTTGTTCTGATCATAAATTTTCTTTGTGACTAAAAAATCCCCGGAGTCAAAGACTCCGGGGATTTTTTACATTCTAATCAAGCAGACAAACTATGTAGTCTATAAACTACTCAGCTTTTTTGGGTGCTGCTTTTTTCTTTTTAGGCATTTTTATTTTACCAACCATCTCAATCATATCGCGGCTAGCGGAAGGTTTGCGATGATTAGGTTCCATGCGCAGACTTTGGGTAGGGCAAACATCAACGCAAATGCCGCAATATACGCAGGCAAATGGGTCGCATGTCCAAGTTCCTGTTCCGCTTTCTTTGTCTTTTGTGACGGTAATGCACTGTGAAGGGCATTTAATTTCACATTTTTTACAGAAGATACAATTATCGATGTCGTTGAACAATTCGCCTCTGTAGAGAGGAAAAGGTTCACGAATTTCGAAGGGGTACATTCTTGTAGAACTTTTCGAGAAGAGGTTCTTCAGTACCGTTGGAGTCATCTTAAGCATGTCTCAACCTCCTAGCGTTCCGTGCAGCTGATGCACGGGTCGATCGACAAGATTACAACCGGAACATCCGCTAGTTCGATGCCGGGCATCATTGCAATAAGCGGAGGAATGTTCGCGAACGTAGGAGTTCTGATGCGTACCCTGTCGAGGTATTTGGTTCCATTACCCTTCATGTAGTATAGACATTCACCGCGAGGCTGTTCCACACGGGTGATTAGTTCACCTTCTGGATTACCCTTGCATGGAGCAGCAAGATCACCCTGAGGAAGTCCTGCTATAGCCGCGCGAACGAGATCTATTGACTGTAAAACTTCTCTGAATCTGACTTTAGAACGACAGAAACTGTCACCGTCGTTTTCAACAACCGGTTCAAAGTCAATTTTATCAAAAGCAGCATATTTAAGCTGACGCATATCCTGTGCAATACCACTACCACGAAGGGTAGGGCCGGCTGCACCGAGGTCGTAAGCCTGTTCTTTTGTGAGAACGCCAACGCCTTTTGTGCGTTTGCAGACTGTGTAGTCGTTAAGAATTGTAGCCTGAATGGTTTTCAATTCTTTTTCGGCTTGTGCAAGTTCGGTAAGAATCCATGAACACTGTTCAGGGGTAAGATCCTGACGGACCCCACCTACAACGTTAACGGAAACAATTACGCGACTGCCTGTGGTGGCTTCGTTAAGATCCATGATGCGTTCACGGATACGCCAAAACTGCATGAACAGGCTTTCAAAGCCAAAAGCATCGGCGAAAAGGCCGAGCCATAGCAAGTGACTGTGCATACGGTGCAGTTCTGACCATATTGTGCGGAGGTATTTCGCTCTTTCAGGAACCTCTATTTTCATCATTTCTTCGATACCCTGACAGTAACAAAGAGAATGGATCATAGAACAGATACCGCAAACACGCTCAACGACTTGGATCATCTGATGATAATCGCGAATCTCAGCTAGCTTTTCAAGCCCTCTGTGAACGTATCCAAGCGCAGGAATGGCCTCCAGCACGATCTCGTCTTCCACGACAAGTTTCATATGCAACGGTTCCGGAAGAACCGGATGCTGCGGACCGAAAGGTATGATGGTGCGTGCCATAATTTACCCTATAGTTGTTTTCGTCTTGGTTTAATCCGGGAAGACGAATTATTTTTTGACAGTCATCGCCTTGGTGTTGTTACACAAGGGGATTGTAGTAATTTCCTCGTCCAAGTAGAGAGTGCGTCCAAAATCAAGAACAAGGCCGTCAAACAAAAGGCCGAACTGGTCCTGAATTTCGTTTTCAACTAGCATGGTGCCAAAAAGAATACCGCTTATTGAAGGACATTTAGTTCCTTTAGGAACGGTAACTCTCAAGTTGGTAAGAACTAACTCTTTGTCGAAGGTATAGATCAGATCAAAGTTGTCTGCATCCAGTTCGGTGCAGCTTATAGCGACAAAATGTTGTCCGTCGCTTTTCAACTTGGAAACTTCTCCGACGATAGTTTCCATTGTGATTTCTTTCAGATTTTCTATCACGTTGTTATCCCTCGTAATGTTTAGCCTCTGAGGCCTTCAAACTTGGCAAGGGCAGTGACCACGCCGTCGATGATAGCTTCAGGTTTAGCAGGGCACCCGGGAACGTAAACGTCCACAGGGATTACCTTGTCGATTCCGCCGAGTACGTTGTAGCACTCACGGAAAATTCCACCTGAAAGACCACATGCGCCGATGGCAATTACGCCTTTAGGATCAGGCATTTGATCGTAGATGTTGCGTAAAACCTTGGCGTTACGGGGGTTTACCGTTCCGGTGACAAGGAGGACGTCAGCATGCTTAGGGTTCCCGACATTGACTACGCCAAAGCGTTCAACATCATACATCGGTGTAAGGCATGCCAGAACTTCGATATCGCAGCCGTTACAGCTTCCGCAGTCAAAATGCATGATCCACGGAGACTTGGCGCGTGATTTATCAATGAATTTCTTGAACATAAGCTTAACCTACGTGCAGCCAGATGAGGTTGACAAAGGACATAACCAGACCGACGCTCCAAACGTATTTGAGCATCCAGCGCCAGGTCATGCGTGACATAGTATTATCAATCAGTATTTCTGCGAAGTAAGTAGAAGCAAGCAGGAGTACTACACCGACAAGGCTGGTGTGCCAGAAGAGTGCACATATTCCGAGAATAAAAACAGTCTCATACCAATGAGCAAGTTCAATGATGCCGAGGTAAGGACCGGAGAATTCGGTGAGCACTCCTTTGACTAATTCCTGATGCGCATGATGCGAAGTGGAGAAGTCAAAAGGCGATTTTCTGAGTTTGATAGTAAGAGCATAGCCAAGCACGATAAACATGAGAGGCAATTTAACTAAAAGCGGTTGGTCATAAGCTAGAATCTCATCAATTCTGAAACTTCCGGTTACCATAAAGATGGAAGCGAAAACCAGAATAATGAGCGGTTCATAAGTAAGAACCTGAATCAATTCACGCTGTGCTCCAACCTGGCTGTATGGGGAGGAACTGGCAAGTCCACCCATAACCAGGAAGACGGCTCCGATTGCCTGAACAAAGAAGATCAGAAGCAAGTCGGACTGAGCAAACAACAGGGCGACAGAGAGAGCTGCGGCAATGAGATAAACCCATGCACAGAAAACCTGCCAGAAGTTGTTGATGACTTTAACTTTACCAAATAATTTAGCAACGTCGTAGAAAGGCTGTAGAATCGGAGGACCGAAACGGGATTGAAGGCGAGCAGTAACTTTCCTGTCAACACCTGAAATCAGACCACCGAGAATGGGAGCCACAACTACACCGAAGATCATAAGAATTATCGTTTCCATTAGAGAGCTCCTCCCAACATAAGAACGATGAGAGCCAGAGCAACAAAGTTGATCCAGAGGGTAAGCTTTTCTTCGCCGAAGAAAGACTTAAGGTAGTAGTTACTAGCCTTGAGTGTTACCGGCTGGTTCATAGGACCGATAAAGGCCTGAACTCCAGGTTCTTTAACGTTTGCTCCGCACATGTAGGATTGAGCATTCTGGATGTTTCCAGATTTCTTAGTTTCTATCCATGCATACACAAACGCTGCTGCAAGTATAAAGAATATTGGATAGACTGCAAAAACACCGACAGGTGAAGAAAATACACCGGCAGTAATTTCGTAAGTCTTACCTATCATTGGTTCAATCAAACCTGTGTAAATGACTGGAGAGAACAAAGACAGGATAACTGTGCCTGCAGCAAGTGCAGTCAAGGTGAACTTTGTCAATGGGCTCTGAATTTCAGCAGGAACTTTATCACGAAGTGGAGCGGTAAGCAGGATACCTGCCCAGCGAGCCCAAAATACGAGAGAAAGAGCACTACCGAGAGCGAGCATCACGATAACAAAAATATCGCCGGATGCAGCTTCAATAGCCATCCATTTACCAAGCAGGACACCGAAGGGAGGCAGAATCATAGTTAAGACACCGATGATCGTGATAATCGCGGTACGAGGCATCTTAAGGTAAAGGCCATGCATGTCATCTATGTCACGGCTGCCGATACCATGTTCAATTGTGCCTACGCACAAGAATAACAGAGCTTTGGAACCTGCGTGGAAGATGATCAGAATGATTGCTGCTGTGATGGCCCAAGGTGTGTTGAGACCTGCACAACAGATGATCAATCCAAGGTTACTGATGGTAGAGTAAGCAAGAACTTTTTTACCGTTACTCTGACTGATTGCAATTGCAGCACAAGCAAGGAAAGTGAAGGCTCCGCAAAGAGCTATTCCTTCACTGAGGAAAGTGCCTGCATATGCAGGAGCAAGTCTGAGCACAATGTAAACACCGGCTTTAACCATAGTACTTGAATGAAGTAGAGCGGAAACCGGAGTAGGAGCAACCATGGCTCCGAGCAACCAGCTCTGGAAAGGAAGTTGAGCAGCTTTAGTGAATCCGGCTAAACAAAGTAGTCCAATCGGTACGAGCATTGCTCCGCCCATTGGTCCGGCTTCGATAATAGTCTGGAGACTGAGGGAACCCACTTCAGTGTACGCCCAGATCATTCCGAAGACAAAAGCAACACCGCCGAGGGAGTTCATCCACAAGGCGCGGGTGGCATTTTTGACTGCAATTTCTGTGTCATCATGCGCAATGAGCATGAAGGAACAGAAGGTAGTCACTTCGAAGAAGAAGTAGAGCCAAAGAATGTTATTAGAAAGCACCAATCCGTTCATAGCTCCGAGGAACAGAACAAGATAAAAGAAAAATCTCGGCTGGCGAGAATTTACAAGGTGCAAGTGCTCTTCGTGTTCTTTCATGTAAGGGATCGCAAAGAAGCAGATGAGCGAGCCGATAATTGAAATAACCGCAACCATGATTAATGCAAGGCTGTCAGCATAAAATGCCGGAACCTCTGCTGCATGGTCAACGAAGAATAATTCAAACACAGCTAATGGAATTATCTGCAATACTGCAAATACTTTGATCAGCTGATTTTTCAGTTTGAATGCGTAATAAAGGATTACGAAGAGCAGGGAAAAGTCCGCCAAAGTGACGAGGGAATCCCAACTGATTCCAAGTAATGTACTTGGAGAATAAGTAAATGATCCCTGCCCGAGAAGGACAAGAGAAGTAACAGCGATGCAAACTCCTGTGACAAGAACGATCATAGATCTGATCGTACTTACACGCAGAAAGTAGCAGCCTATAGCAGCCATCAAGGGCAACAAGATGACCAACGCTAGCATCATGGGCAACATACGGACCTCACTGTAACGCGATGTTGTGCCAGATTTAGAAAAACATACCTCAGCCGTGTTATCTTTTTAGGTTTTGTGTAACTCATCAATATGTTTCACATTTATCACCTAAAGCGTAGAAGTTTGTCTTCAAAAATGGAAGAAAAGTCAATAGCTAATTGATGGGATTTGACTTTTACAACCTATCCGAAAAGCTGATAATTAAATTCAAACAGCCTGAAATCAACGGCTTAGTGGTTTGATAGAGAGAAAAGCTATTGTGCAAGATATTATTTCAGGATAAAATCTATTGGTATGATCACACTTAGAAATAGCTCGCGCAAAATTATATTGTTTGCTGTCATTTTGGTGTTAGCTGTTTTCTTGGCGGGGTGCGGGAAGAAAACTGTCTCTATTCCTCGTAGCGGTAGAATTATAAGTACAGAGGGTTCTTCCAAGAAAGGGAATTCTGTTGTCAGTGTTGTCCGCTCTCAGATAGGTAAACCCTACAAATGGGGAGGATCTTCTCCGGCAAAAGGTTTTGACTGTTCGGGGTTGGTCTGGTGGGTCTACAATCAGCATGGAGTGAGGATTCCACGTGTTTCGTGGCAGCAGATTGATGCGGGAAAACCTGTTCATTTAAGTAGGATTAAGGCCGGAGATATAGTTTTCTTCAGAATTCCGGGTGGAGGTAAAAGTCTGCATACCGGTATTTATACCGGGGATGGGAAATTTTTTGTGCATAGTCCTAAAAGTGGTCACTATGTCCGTGAAGAATCGATGAATAAGGCTTATTGGCGGAAGTATTTTATCGGCGCGCGCAGGGTTCTTTAATATTCAGGGCAAAAAAAAGGAGCCTCAAATTGAGACTCCTATAATGTGATTGTGATCACTCTAAAAAGCTACTGAATAGTTGTGCAGGTTGGAGGCTGGATAGCCGCTCCGCTTCCTGCGTTTTTGAGTCTGGAGATGTAGTCTTTAACTTCATCCTGTTCTTTCCAGCCTGCATAAAGTTCTTTCCAGTCAGCGAATCCCATAACTTCAGTTTCAAGATATGATTCGTGTCCTTTAATCCAGAGATTAAAGAGATAGGTTTCAATTTTGAATTCTTTTGAATCAAAAACTTTAGGAACGATTTTGTCAGAGTACTTAGTTCCGTCAAAGCGAGCTCCGATGAAAGCGCAGACGTTCTGAGTAGATTTTTGCTGATCAATTTCTTCGTTGTTGAAGAGTTCAACTAATCCGTGCATTGTAGGAAAGTCTTTTTCGATCTGGTCCACAACATCTTGTGGAACTTTGACGATCAGCTTTTTCCCTTCTTCGAAGATGAAATAAAATCTCATCCAGTTATCGAACATGAAGACTTCTGAAACATCATCGACAGCTCTATCAAACGCTTTATTTTTCATGGCGGCTCCTTGCAGTATTTATTTGCTGGACCATATATATTGGCAGCGAAGTGAACTGTATATGTTCATGATAGGGGGGGTAGTCAAGGGGCAAAGCTTTGCAAAAAATAAATTTTCAGTAATTTTTTTCGGGTTCTAGGTTTAAAATGTATTTATTTTAAGATGTTACATTGTTGTTGTGTGTTTTGTTCAAACACTTTACAATCTTGATGTTTTTGAGGTAATACCACGTTCTTTGCAGCATATAATCGTGCGGCAAGTGCGAAATCTTATATTTAGGAGGAATGCCAAATGGGTGGACATAAAAAGATCGAACGGAAGAAAGAACTTGAGCGTAAACGTCATCGCAGAGCTAAAAGAGTTAAAGCTCGTATAGCTGAAGCAAAAGCAGCAAAAAAATAAACATTTAAGTAGTGCTTTCTTTTCCTGGTACCAGTTGTAATGGCTTAAGCCGGGATGGTTAGTAATGCCCTCATTTTTTTCGGGGATAGGTCCGCCTGCCTTTCGGGGTATGGCGGGTGCCTTTTTTTTTTAGATGGAGGGAACTATGCCGATTTATGAATATCAATGTCATGATTGTCAGCAAATTTTTGAAGAGTGGCAGACAAACTTTGAAGACAAAGAGTTAGAGTGTCCTGTCTGTGGCGGGTTAGCTACTAAGGTTCTTTCTAATTCAACTTTTGTTCTTAAAGGCGGAGGATGGTATTCTTCTGGATACTGTAAAACTGATTCTGTTGCCGGAAGCTCCGGCAGTCCAAAATCTGTGAGCAGTGATTCAGGTGCGTCCGCGCCTTCAGTCTCGACTTCCACTAGTTCTGACAGCGCAGCAAAAAGCTGATTACGGCCTGACGGCCCGGTATATACCGGGCCGTTTGTTTTTTGTTCTGCGGTTCATAACATCTGCTTAATCCATCTGTTATTGTTTAAATCTGTTAGTTATAATAAAGTCTGGGCCTGTCGGCCTTTTTTTAAATATATTTTTAAAATAAAAAAACCGGAATTAAGAAAATGATCGAAAGATATTCCCGTCCTGCTATGAGTGCGTTATGGACTCTGGAGAATCGCTTCAGGGTATGGCTTGAAGTTGAAGTTGCTGTCTGTGAAGCTTGGCATAAGCTCGGACGCATTCCGGCTGAAGATATTAAAAATATCCGTGATAAAGCTGATTTTGAATTGGACCGTATTCTGGAGATTGAAGAAAAGACAAAACATGATGTTATTGCTTTTCTTACAGCTGTAGAAGAAAAAGTCGGACCTTCTTCCCGCTTTATTCATTTAGGATGCACTTCCTCTGATATTGTTGATACTGCCAACGGAGTTCTTCTCCATCGTGCCGGGAATATGATCTTGAAAGCTCTTGATGAGTTTCTGGCTACTCTTAAAGAAATGGCTTTTACTTATAAAGGTAGAATGTGCATGGGCCGTACGCACGGTATTCATGCAGAACCTACCAGTTTCGGTCTTAAAATGACCGGTTTTTATGCTGAATTTACACGTCATCGTGAGCGTATTGAAAAGGCTGTGGAAGGCGTTAGTGTCGGTAAAATTTCCGGAGCTGTCGGAACTTACGCAATGCTTGATCCTGAAGTTGAGAGTATTACCTGCGAATTGCTCAATTTGAATGTCGATCCTATTTCCACTCAGATTATTCAGCGTGACCGCCATGCCGCATTCTTTACAGCTCTAGGCTTGCTTGGCGGTGGTATTGAGCGTCTCGGCGTAGAACTAAGGCATTTACAGCGCACTGAAGTTCTTGAAGTTGAAGAGGGATTCAGCGCTGGACAGAAAGGCTCTTCCGCCATGCCGCATAAGAAGAATCCTATTTCTGCTGAAAATCTCAGCGGACTTTCCCGTCTCCTGCGTACCAACGGTTTGGTAGCAATGGAAAACATGCCTTTGTGGCATGAACGTGATATCAGTCATTCCTCTGTTGAAAGAGTTATAATGCCTGATTCCACTATTCTTGCAGATTATATTCTCGGTCGTATGACCGGAGTTCTCAAAAGACTTAAAATCAACGGCGATAATATGGATCGCAATCTGATGGCTTCTTACGGGCTTTTCTACTCACAGCGAGTTTTGCTTGCTCTTGTAGATTCCGGTCTTGAAAGACAGAAAGCTTATGAAATGGTGCAGAAGGTTGCTATGTATTGCTGGGAAAATAAAGTTTCCTTCCCTGATGAAGTTCGCAAGGATGAGACCATTAAATCTGTTCTGGCCGACGGGGCTTTGGATGATGCTTTTGATCTTGGATACTATACTAGATATGAAGATTTTATTATTAAACGTGTTTTCGGTGAATAACCTGAACATGTTGGTTTAAATTAATATATCACCCGGCTTTGACCTTTCAGCAAAGCCGGGTGATCTTTTTTGCAGGTCTTAGTTTTTCGTGCTAGTGTTTCAAAAAAAGTGTTGATTTATAGTTGCTTTAAGTTGTGAATCAATGTTTTTAGTGGTGTGAGTATGATTTTGAGTTGAGTGTGGATGATGCTTGCTTTTTACTCCGGTTATTCTGAACGATGGAGTCCTGGCTTTGGTATGATGCATTTTTTAAGATTATTCTTTATAGTTATTATATTCAGTGCGAGCTTAAGCTCTTATTGTCTTGCCGGGGGGTGGACGCCTGTGCTGGAAAGTACTCCGCTTGTTCCCGGGGTGGTCGTTGCTGTTGATAAAGAATCTCAGAAGTTCCATCTTCTTGTTCATAAAAGTCCTTTGCACGCTGAGCTTTCTTTTGACTGTGCTACGGGTAAAAAAGCCGGTGATAAAAAAGTTGAAGGAGACATGCGAACTCCTGAGGGCGTATATTTTACTAAAGGTAAGCGAACTGGCTTAAAAGATTTTGAATTGTATGGAGATTTGGCTTTTCCTCTTGATTTTCCTAATCCGATTGATCGTATTAATGGAAAAACGGGGTATGGAATATGGATACACGGGCGGGGCAAGCAGTTAGTAGCAATGGATACCCAAGGTTGTGTAGCTCTTGAAAATACAGATATAAATTTTATTGATTCTCGGATACGTTCAGGCACTCCGGTTGTTATTGGCGAGACCGTCTCGTGGGTAAATGCTACGGGAACGCAGGTAGTAGAATCTGCAGAACTTAAGACCCTGGTTAATAAGTGGGCTGCAGACTGGTCGAATAAAGATGACGGTTTTTTTGAAGCTTATTCAGATAAATTGTTCAGTAAAACTGAAAGCAGACCTTTCAAATTTTTTAAAAATCGTAAAAAGAGAATTTTTTCCGATACATCGTGGATCGATGTTTCAGTTTTTAACTTAAAAGCTCTGCCCGGTCCTGATTACTGGGTTACTTGGTTTGATCAGTATTATAGATCAGGCCGTCTTTCTTCTTCTACAGCTAAGAGACTGTATTGGCAGAAGATTGATGGAATTTGGAAAATTGTGGGGCGGGAGTATGGCCCTGCTTCCAAATCTTTTGCAGATGAATATATTGCATCAAAAAGAAAAAGTGTTCTCGGATTTCTCGATAATTGGAGAACCTTCTGGCTTTCTGCTGATCTAGATCCCTATTCTGTTTTGTATGATTCTAATGCAAGGCAGGGAAATATACGCGGAATTAATGCGATTAAAGAACACAAAAAATCCATATGGACGGAAAAGAAGCCTTCCGTTGTTGAAATTAGTAAAGTGAGATTAAAAGAACATCCTGATGGGTTGGAAGTTGCCTTCAAGCAATTGTATTCTGATGTTTCAGGTTATAGCGATTTTGGAAGTAAAAAATTAGTCATTCGTCCTGTGAATGGTGGATGGCGCATCGTTGATGAACAATGGAGCAGGCGCTAATGGGCAATACCAAGTACAATGTTCTTTTTATGCGGGATGATGATACCGTTAAACGGTACAGGCTCAGTCCGTTCTGGCTGGGAGTTTTTGTTTGGTTTATTGTTTTATTGGCAGCGTGCGCCAGTGTCGGGGCATGGTCTGGATATAAATTTTGGAATCAAAATGTGGAACTTCGTCAGGATAAGCTGGAATTGCAGAAAACCCTTAATGAAGCTTCTGTTCAGCTTGAGCGGTTGGAAAATGTAAATAAAATTTTAGATTCCTATGATCCCAATGAAGTACAATCTCTTTTAGCTTCCGTACCCGTGGAAGAAAAGAAAGTCGAACCTGCTCCTCTTACTGATCTAAAAAAATTACTTTTTTACAAAAATCTTATGCGCGCCGGAGTTGAAAATGTGAAACTCCGTTATTCAGGAGGGAGTCTTGCGTTGAGCTTTGACCTGAATAATTTGCAAACCTCCTCCTCGCTTAGCGGATCCGCAAAGGTTGAGCTTATCGGGAGTAACGGCAAAGGGGAGCATATCAAGGCAAATTCTAATGATATGTCTTTCCATATACAAAGATTCAAAGTTGTCAGAACAAGATTCGCAATGCCTTCCGGGATGTCTTTAAAAGACATGTACGGCCTTCGTTTGATGATAAGCACCACTAATAATGAGTTAATATTCAGTGAAGTATATCCTCTGTCGCGTATTTTTAATTAGCCTTTTTACGCTAATTTTTGCAGTGTCCCCCGCACAGGCTCAGCATGTGCGTAGTTATACTTTTTTTCAGGGAACACAGTATCCCTTACGTGTTACATGGGTTTTCGGAGATGAGCCCGGACCGACTATTATGGTTCAGGGCGGAGTTCAGGGGGATGAACTTTCCGGATTTTTCACAGGACAGCTGCTGACCCGCTGTAAGCTTCGCAAGGGTAACTTGATTATTATTCCGCGTGCAAATGAACCTTCAATTCTTCGCCGCGCCCGCCAGATAAATGTGGATCTCAACAGAAGATTCGATAAAGAATACAATAATTTTTATGAGGATCGTCTTGCCAAGGCAATCCGTTTCCTGCTCGATGATGCTGATGGTTTTATCCATTTACATGAAGGTAGCGGTTTCTATAATCCTAAATATATCAGTAGTATGAGAAATCCAAAGCGTTATGGTCAGTCAATGATCATTGATGCGGCAGTATACAAAAATATTCCGCTTGCTGATTTGTGTCAGCGTGCAATTGATAGTCTTAATTCCAAAATTCCCAATAAATCATATTGGTTTACACTTTTTAATACCGATACTTTTGATAAAGCTACCCATTATCCTGAGATGTTGAAATCCCTGACTTGCTATGCTCTTGTTGAACGTGGAATTCCGGCCATGGCTGTCGAAGTAAGCAAAGATATCATGGATCTTGAATGGAAAGTTCGTCAGCAACTGAAGGCCACTGTTTATTTACTTGAGGAATTTGGATTAGAAGTTGAAATTCCAGAATTTTCATTTCCTGCCGAAGGTAAAAATACCGGCCTAAAAATAATGATCAACGGCAGTCCTCTCTCGGGGAAGAGTGTAAATCTTGTGAGAGGCGGTCCTGTTTCCACTTCCGGTCAGAGTGATGTTATGACTGATTTGGCTTTGGAGCCTGCTGTAGCTGTGTATGCGAGTGACCGTCCAAATCTTAATCTTTTGACTGCGCCTCGCATGGCATTGTCATCGTTTCCCGCTCTTGAAGTTAGCCTTGACGGTAGTAAGATGACAACCACCAAAGTTCGCTGGACCGGACAAAATGAAAATTCACCGGAACCGCACGGTCCTGTTTTTTTGTGCTGGCTCAACGGTGACCCTCATTTTGTGTCTGCTTCAGGCATTCTTAGTGTTTTGGAAGGGGATCAGTTCATTATTGAAGGAGTTCTCGGGAGCAATAGAGAAGAAGTACTTAATTTAAAAGGATTTGTTGCCTCGACGATGGTTAACAGCGGGCAGGATGTCGGGCATGAAATTATTATAGAACCTTCCAATTTTATGGATAAATACAAGCTTAAAAGTGATGATGGCGGAGCTCGCTATAGGATAGCCAGAGAGACTCCGGGTAAGCACAGGGCAGAGTTTTACCTTTCAGTTTTTCCGCGTGTAGTAAAAGCTCTTGAGTTCAGCCGCACGCATGGCCCTGATATGCTTGTAAAATGGGAAAGCGATGCTGTCCGTGAAGTTCCTGCGGATCGTTATGTGCTTAATGAAGCTTGGAGCAACGGAAAACTTGATAAAATTCAACCTTTCATTGATCGTATTCCTATTTCATGGGGTGAATCTTTTGATGTTGAACCTGGAAAAGACGTGAAGATAACTCTTCGCCATTCAACAACATTTGAACCTGTCGGCGGTATGATCTTCAGAGGGGCATCTCTGTTACAGACTTCATTGGATTGATTTTAGAAAACCGCATGTTAACCTGTTAAATATGGGTAATGATATGAAAGCTGTACCTGAAAATTGTTATGTTAATCTTCCTCTTTTATATATCTATAATCAGCCTGAGTATTTAGATTTATTTATAGAGAAATCAATTCAGCCTGAACTTGGGCTTGATTGTTTTGGAAATGAATGTGTTAGCAAAGACTGGTTGCAATCTATCAGTGATCGGCTTGCAAATGCGGGACTTAAGTGCACCGTACATCTCCCTTTTCTGGATTTGAAACCAGCCAGCCTAAATTCTGCTATCAGGCAGGCATCTATTGATACTTTATGCGGAGCTTTCGAACTCGCAAAAATATTTTCTCCGGAAAGGATGGTGATGCATCCCTCCTTTACTTCGTGGCTTGAAGAGCCTCTTTTTGAAGTGTCCTATAAAAATTGTTTGGAAGGTATTAGGCAGTTGAGTGATTCATGGCCTGATCATCCTGTGCTTTGTCTCGAAAATACTTACGAGTATGATCCCGGTCCGCTTTTACGAATTGTGGAAGATTTGGACCGCGATAATGTGGGTATATGTTTTGATGCAGGGCATTGGCATTCTTTTTCTAAGGGATCGGAGAAGAAAGATTTTGATTTCTGGTTTGATTCCTTTGCACCATATATCAAACACTTACATCTGCATGATAATAATGGCGTTAAAGATGAGCATCTCGCCTTGGGGTATGGAACTATGGACTGGGAACATATTATTTCCCGTGTGAAAGAGTTAGACCCTTTGCCTTCAATGACTCTTGAACCTCATAATCGTGACGATTTCGAACTAAGCCTGAAATATTTTCAGGAAAAAATAATTCCCCAATTGCTTTAGTATTAATTATAGATTCTTTTAAAATACAAAAAAGGTTCCCGGACAATCTGTCCGGGAACCTTTTTTTAGGTAGGTATTCCATCAAACTTACATGGAAATTAGTTTTAGAATACCATCAATTATACTCAATAAATTATTGCTGATAGCTTGTAAATATCAGACTTTTAGTGGCTATATTTATAATTAATGAGGTCGTATACAATGATTTGTACGAAAATAAAACATATTAATTCGGTCTGTGTTTGGTTAAAGTTGTAAATCTTTTAACTGTATTCTTTGTATAATAAATATGGTTAGTTGTGTTGATAATATTTGTTTTAAATATGCCGGAGGAAGAAGAGTGTTAATCGTAGGCGTTGATACAGGCGGAACTTTCACAGATTTTATCTATAAAGATGGCAATTCATGGGGCGTACATAAGCGTCTTTCAACTCCTCACGACCCTTCTGAATCTGTAATTAATGGTCTTAAGTATATTGCAGGTGACCGCCGCGTGCAGGTTGTGCATGGATCAACTGTCGCAACAAATGCAATACTTGAACGCAAAGGCGTTAAGACTGCCCTTATTAGTAATGAAGGATTTGAAGATATAGTTCAGATAGGGCGCCAGAATCGTTCGGAACTTTATAATCTGTCATTTTGTAAGAAACCGCATATTGTTCCGCCTGAATTAAGATTCGGGATTACAGGAAGAATTGATCATAATGGAAATGAAGTAGAGTCTTTTTCTGAAGATAATGTTCAAAATATTCTTAAAATAATCAAGGGTTCAGACGTTGAATCTGTCGCAATCTGTCTTCTTTTTTCATATTTAAATCCAGAACATGAGAACAGAATGCGTTCTTTACTTTCTGAAATTGATATTCCTGTTTCGGTTTCGCATGAAATTTTAGCAGAGTTTCGTGAATTTGAACGCACATCAACTACGGTTATTAACGCGTATGTTTCACCGAAAATGACCCGTTACCTAACGTTGCTTCAAGATTTTCTTGATGGATATTCATTACGGATTATGCAGAGTAACGGCGGGTCGATCTCAGCTGAAACGGCTATGAATGAGTCCGTAAGGACGATCTTGTCCGGCCCTGCCGGGGGAGCTGTCGGCGCACATGTCATAGGTAAAATGGCTGGGTATCATAAGCTTATTACCTTTGATATGGGGGGCACTTCGTCTGATGTTGCACTCATAAACGGTGAACTGCCTTTGACTCTTGAATCTGCGATAGAAGATTATCCTGTTAAAGTTCCCATGATCGACATCCACACGGTCGGCGCAGGAGGCGGTTCTATTGCCCGTATTGATGCCGGAGGTTCGCTGACTGTCGGGCCTGAAAGTGCCGGAGCTGATCCCGGTCCTATCTGTTATGGTAAGGGCAGTGAAATTACGGTTACAGATGCCAATTTATATCTCGGAAGACTTATCCCCGACCGTTTTCTAGGCGGCGAAATGTCGCTTAAGACTGATAAGTTGAATGGTGCAATGGAAAGAATGGCTGCGGAGGCTGGTCTCAGTCCCGTTGAACTTGCGGAAGGAATTCTTGATATCGCCAACACTAATATGGAACGCGCGATCAGAGTTATTTCAGTTGAACGCGGTTACGATCCTCGTGAATTTACCATGTTTGCATTCGGCGGAGCGGGTGGAATGCATTGTGCTTTTCTTGCAAAGATGCTGTCGATTCCGAAGCTGTTTATTCCGAATAATCCAGGTATTCTTTCAGCCGTAGGCATGGTTATGGCTGATGTGATAAAGGATTACTCGCTGACGGTTATGCGTAATCAACATAATACCACTGCGGATGATCTTGAGAATTTGTTTGCTCCACTTGAAGATCAGGGGCGTGCGGCACTTGAAGATGAAGGGTTCGCATCGCAGGATATAACTGTCGAACGATTTTTGGATATGCGCTATCAAGGGCAGTCTTTTGAGATAATTGTGCCTTTTGACGTTGACTGGATTGAAGAATTCTCCCAGCTTCACGAACATAATTACGGCTATCGTAATGATGCTAAAACCGTAGAAATAGTCAACATCAGGCTTAGAACGAGGGGAATGCCGACTAAACCGGAATTCCCTGAAGCCGCTGAACTTACAGCGAAGATGCCGGATGATGCTGTAATAGGGACAACCGAAACGGTTTTTGATTCTATATTTATGAAAACCCGCATTCTGGATAGAGAGAAGCTTCTGCCCGGTAACAAGATTGATGGGCCTGCAATCATTATTGAATACAGCTCCACTTTAGTTATTCCGCCTTTCGCAAAAGGTGAAGTTGATGCTTACGGCAATCTAATTTTTGATATTGAGTAATCCGGGAGGTATATAAAAATGAATGTGAATCCAATCCTCCTAGAGGTGTTTAAAAACAGGTTTGCGGCAATTTCCGAAGAAATGGGTGTAACGCTCACAAGAACTGCTTTTTCTCCCAATATAAAAGAAAGACGTGATCTTTCCTGCGCGGTTTTTGACAGCAAAGGCGATATGATCGCACAGGCGGCCCATATTCCTGTTCATTTAGGTTCCATGCCTCTTTCGGTTAAAAGTGCCATAGATAATGTCACGTTTACTGAAGGCGACATGGTTATGCTTAATGATCCGTTCAAAGGCGGAACTCATCTGCCCGACATAACTCTCGTAGCTCCTGTCTTTTTCAGCGGTTCAGATAACCCTGATTTTTATGTTGCTAACCGTGCCCATCATTCTGATGTGGGTGGTATGGCGAGTGGTTCTATGCCCCTTTCCACTACACTTTATCAGGAAGGAATCATCATTCCACCTATTAAGATTGTTGAGAAGGGTGAAATCGTTAAATCCGTGATGGCTTTAATTTTAAACAATGTACGCACTCCTGATGAGCGTGAGGGTGATTTTTCCGCGCAAATCATGGCAAATATTACAGGCGTACGCAGGTTGAACGAGCTTATTTCAAAATACGGGCTTGAGACTGTCGATTTTTATGCAGCAAGTCTTAATGATTATGCTGAAAAAATTACACGCCACACAATTGAATTCATTCCTGACGGTGTTTACAAATTTACTGATTACATGGACGGCGATGGCATGGATTGCTTTAATGTGCCCATCAGTGTGATTTTAGAAGTGAAGGGAGATACGGCAAAGCTTGATTTCACAGCTTCCGGTGATCAGGTCACAGGCAGCGTTAATGCTGTCCGCTCAATTACGCTTTCGGCAGTGCTTTATGTTTTTCGTTCACTTATAGAAGGGGACGTACCAACCAACGCGGGTATTCTTCGTCCTCTCGAAATAATCACTCGCAAAGGTTCTATTCTTGATGCAAATTTCCCTGCCGCAGTCGCAGGCGGCAATGTCGAAACTTCCCAGCGGGTTGTGGATGTTGTTTTAGGTGCGCTGGCAGAAGCCATTCCGCAGAGAATTCCCGCTGCCAGTCAGGGAACGATGAACAACATGACCATCGGCGGTATGGATGAACGCACGGGCAAACCTTTTGCCTATTACGAGACACTAGCCGGAGGTATGGGCGGTTCCGTATCCTGTCGAGGTGAGCATGCGGTCCATTCACACATGACCAATACACTTAATACACCCGTGGAAGCTCTTGAGTATAGCTATCCGTTTCGCGTAAAGACTTACTGCGTGCGTAAAAACACTGGCGGAAAGGGGCAGTTCCCCGGTGGTGACGGTCTTGTGCGTGAGATTGAATTATTATCGAGTTGTGAAATAACAGTACTTTCCGAGCGCAGAACGAATGCTCCGTACGGTTTGCAAGGTGGCGGAAACGGTACGCCTGGTCGCAATGTTCTCATTAGTGCTGGTAAGGAAATCGAGAAGCCCGGTAAGTTTCACACGCCGCTCAAAAAGGGCGATATTATACGCATAGAAACTCCGGGCGGAGGCGGCTGGGGGAAGTAGATTTTAGTGAGTTTTATTATAAATTTATGGAGTTAGTTGATAATACAGCTTTGAAAATAAATGATAAAAATATTAAGGTGCAACCTTGTTACTAACTTAATAAAAGTTTTGGGAGAGCCACGAGACCCTTTTTTCAAAAAGGTTCTCGTGCCGCCGGAGGCCTAAAAAAAAATGAAAAATATATTTAGTAAAGCGATAGTCAGAACTCCGGCTCATAATTTGGGACATGGTTTGACCGAGGCAGGACTCGGTTGTCCTGATATGGAACTTACTCATGTTCAGCACCGGAATTATATAAAATATTTCGAGAGCAAAGGAATTGCGGTGACGGTTCTTGATGCGGTGGAGGATTTTCCTGATTCGGTTTTTGTCGAAGATACGGCTGTAATGATACCTATAGATGGCGGAGTTGCGGCCTTTTTGACTTGTCCGGGGGCGAAGTCCCGTCGCGGAGAAGTGGAAAGGATTAAGCCTGTTCTCGCGTCGACAGCTGATGAAATTTTTCAGATGGAAGGGGACGGACTCATGGAGGGCGGTGATATCCTGCTCATGGGGAATATTTTTTTTGTGGGTATAGATTCGCGTACTAATTATGCCGGATTTGAGCAGTTTGAAAAAGTTGCTCGTAAATTCGGTTATAAATGTGTTCCTGTTCCGTTTGATAACGGAATGCCGCATCTTAAGACTGAATTGTCCACTCTGGATGATGAAACTCTTATTATGAGCAACCGTTTTTCCATGCGGGATGAGTTCTCAGGGTATAGAAGGATGGTTGTTCCCACTGGAGAGGAATATGCCGCCAATTGCTTATATATGGGTAATTGCTTGCTGGCCCCGGCAGGTTTCCCTGCCTCAGCTGAAATGCTTGATAAAAACGGGTTCAGTCCCGACTATATTGATATGTCGGAATTCAGAAAGATGGACGGTGGACTGACCTGCCTCTCGTTGCGTTGGTAGCCTGAAAGGTTAGAGCACTATTTTTACAAGAGCGTCCTGTAAAATTTCTTCATAACTTTGATCTGAACGGACAATGTGATGCGCTGCGTTCATAAAGCTCGGCTCAAATCTGTTGAGCATGAGAGAGATTTGTTCGCGTGCATCTTCTGATCTGTCTGAAGCGTTTAGCAAGGTTAGGAAATCAGACATGATGTAGAGTACTTTTCCGTTATCTTTCAGGAGATTACGATTTTTTTCTGAAAGAGCGGCTCCGCGGGGAAGACTTACAATCTGGTTGTCTTTAGCAGCCGCTTCTATGATGGCAGGATTCCCGTCATTTCTTTTAATGATAACAACTTCTCTGCCCAGTTTTTTAGCAATATCCGCCGCTATGGATTTTCTCAGGTCATCATTCAGCGAAAAAATGAAAACGTTTCCAGATTCTCGACCGCCTATAACTATGTCTTTATCCTTTCCGGAAAAAAGAACTTTTTCCCTTTTAGGCTCACCTATTTGGTATTCAATATCGATCATTTCATTTGGTGTTGTCATGGTATGGCTCCTGATGCGGATTATTTTTGTTTGCTCGCAACTGACTAATCATTTCACTTAGGCGCGGCAAGACTGATATTCTATTTAAGGGGTTACGCTTTACGGATGAAATGTACCGTGCGTTTGTATTGTTCGTCATCAGGAAGTTCTTTTGACAGATAAGTTACCTTCCATTTTTCGGCAAAAAAGTTTTGTGCGAAATCAAGCAGACTGAAAAATCCGTTTTTGATTTGTGCCTGCGGGTACAGTTTCAGAAATTCGTCTTCAGACATGCCGAAATGTCTTTTCACCAGATACAACGGGCGGAAAGTTAAAAGCATTTCTGACTTGCTTCTACTTTCAAGCCCTTTGAGTATGGGGATTAAAAAGCCATTTGAAATATTAATCTTGCCGAGAATGTCGATAAGCATACCCATATCAAAAGTGCGCGTAGCCGGTTCGGAAGCGAAGTTGCATGTTTCAAATTCTACATTTTCAATATTATAGAGAGCAGCGAGTTTTTTTGCTCCCTTAATAACCTTGGGTTCCATATCGTAACCCACGACTTCTTTTGCGCCTCGCTCGTGTGCATAGAAAGTGAAATGTCCAAGGTTGCACCCTAGATCGCATACTGTTTTTCCTGTGAAATCAAGCTCAGTAAATTCAGGGTCTATCCCGTCAATATCATGCCCGACTCCTCCGCTCAGTTTGTTTCTTTCAAAGTCGTAAAGAGGTCTCCAGATTATGTCCTGTCCCACTTCTTCTACAATTTTTTTAATTTCGGCATTTGGAGTCATATATAATCTCTGTTTTTTAGCTGAGGTGCGTGCTTTTTTAATAGAACTCAAGGCAGTTGCCTCTTGTTCTGTTTAATTTTCGATTCTGGGTATAACTGTATTGCAATAGTAACTCAAGAACCTGATTCGGATTGCATGGTTTTTTAATGCGTGCTACTCCAAATTCCCTAATCAGGAGATGTTTTTTGCAACATATCAGTGAACCTTTTGTTTCAGGTGAATCTTTAATTCATGCTTCTCATCCCGGATTCCGGGTTATTTGTGCATTGCTTTTTTCCCTTGTCGGGGCATTGGTTATGACGATTCCTGCTGCGATAATGGTTTTTATCTCCGGTATTCTTTTCGTATTTTCTGCCCGTCTGCCCATGTTCAGCCTTATGAAACGTTTGCTTTATGTGAACGGATTTATTTTTTTCCTGTGGCTGTTTCTACCTTTCTCCCGTCCCGGCGATCCTGTTTTTTATGTGGGACCTTTCACAGCTACTGCCGAGGGCATCTTATATGCCGCAGTTATCACCTTGAAATCGAACGGGATTGTTCTGGCGGTCACATCACTTATTTCAACCATGCCTGTGCAGTTGATGGGGGCAGGTATGCAGTCTGTGAAGTTTCCAGATAAACTTTGTCGACTGTTTTTATTCACATGGCGATATGTGCACGTCATGGGTGAAGAGTATGACAAGATGAAGCGCGCTGCCATTATGCGCGGTTTTGCCCCGCGTAACAGCATGAGGACTTACCGCACCTATGCATGGCTTCTGGGGATGCTACTGGTGCGAAGCTGGGACAGGGCGCAGGTTGTATGGCAGGCAATGCTTTGCCGGGGATTTACCGGAAAATTTTATACTCTTAATGTTTTTCAAGTCAGGGCTTCTGATTGGTGTCTTTTGGGGATGACCGTTCTATTTGCATGTGCTTCTATTGTTTTTGAGCTGTATAAAGTTGAGGTGTTTTGGTGAGTTATCAGATTTTTTCTTTGCGTGACATAAATTTTGTCTACCCTGGCGGGAACGAAGTTTTAAAGGGCGTAAATTTTGATTTGCACAGCGGCGAAAAAGTTGCGCTTACCGGACATAACGGAAGCGGTAAAACAACTATGCTTCATATTATTATGGGGCTGTTGAAGCCTACATCGGGGCAGGTTCTTTTTAAAGATCGCGAAATGAAAAGCGAGAAAAATTTCAGAGAACTGCGCAAAGGTGTGGGGCTTCTTTTTCAGCAGGCGGATGATCAGCTTTTTTGTCCTACAGTTATTGAAGACGTTGCATTCGGTCCCTTAAATTTGGGTAAAAGTCCGGACGAAGCGCGCGAAATTGCAAAATATGTGCTTTGCCTGCTTGGTCTTTCGGGGTATGAAGAAAGAGTAGCTTATCGTTTGTCCGGCGGTGAAAAGAAACTGGTATCGCTTGCGACGGTTCTTGCCATGCAGCCTGAAGCTTTGGTGCTCGATGAACCGACAAATGATCTTGATCCTTCGATGCGGGACAGGCTTGCTGATATATTATGTTCGCTGGATGTTGCTATGCTAGTTGTTTCGCATGATCTTAATTTTTTGAAGAAAGTTACCAGTCTGGAATATTCTTGTCATGATGGTGCCGTACTTAAGGAAGCATCGGTATTCAGCAAAGATAAGAGTTATATGAAGTGCAAGGTGTAGTTTTAGTTTTATTTAAGGGAGAAATGTATGTCCAAGTTTAAATTGTTGCTATTAGTTGCTGTAGCTTTTTTGTTTGTATCCGGTTGTTCCGATGGTAAAAAAGTAACTATGAAAGTTGCTGCAACCGCATATACTTCACATGTTGCGCAAACTTCTTCTACTCCTTTTATCGGTGCGTGGGGCGATGAACTGAAACCGGGTATGAAGGCTATTGCAGTTTCAAGGGATTTGATTAAAAAAGGATTGGTTCGCGGAACGGCTGTTAAAATTGAAGGTCTCGAAGGCAAGTATTTAGTTAAAGATAAAATGAATAAGCGCTGGACTGATAAGATAGATATATACATGGGACTTGATACCAAAGCCGCGAAGGATTGGGGCAAAAGGGAAGTTACTATTGAATGGGAAAACATCAAAAGTTAACGAGAATATTTTTTCAGATAACGTTAGAATATGAAGCGTGTTCCGGTTGCGGAGCACGTTTTTTATATGAAAAAGTAGCATAGGCTTAATTAATCAAGAAATACTTTTTGAATCCTCTCTCAACCTCTTTATTTTTTCAGATGATTTACGTAAGGATGAGCTTCGCGACGAATTTTTGATTTTTTTCACATTACTAACCGTATGATTCATGGAGCCTTACTTGAGCGAGCGTAAAAGAAATCCTCAGCAGAGCATTCGAGCACACTGTTTGTGGTGCATGGGTGGAAGTTCTCAGCTTGTCAGAGAATGTCTGGACGAGAGTTGCGCACTTTATCGGCTCAGAGGACCTAAGTCCGATGAAGCTGAGCGAGTTTGTCTGCGTACAATAAGAAGGCATTGTCTTGCTTGCACTGTGGGAGACAGGCAGGCTATTCGAGCATGTCCTGAAAAGGAATGTGTTCTCCGTCCTTACCGGTTCGGGGTTCATCCCAGAACGATTAAGAGAAGGAGAAAAAGGCAGGTTGAGAAAAATCATCTGATGCTACCAGGTATGTAGGCGGGCAAGCTGTTGTCTGTTAAAGCAGGCCGAAAAGAGTCATTTCTTCCACAATCTTGTCTTTAGTGAGAGGCTTAATTATAAAGCTTGTTGAGTTTCCTCGCAGATATGTTTCCGATATCTGTTCTTCGTCATCCAGAACGGTCATGATTATTGGAATTTCTTTGCTTAATTCTAAACCTTCTTTTTGTTCTATTTCTCTTATCTTACGCAAAGCATGCGGTCCGTCCATTGAGCCTATTTTAGATTTTATAAAAATAGCGCTGAAAAAATCATTTTTTTTTAAAGAATCTGTGAAAGCTTTAACCGCTTCATTTCCATCACTGACAATATGACATTTACCGTGATTCTGTATTGTTTTTGTAATGAGCTCACGGTGTAATTCATTGTCGTCTGCAATGAGAAATTTCATACCCAGCCTCCGGCAGTTCCTGTTAAAAATTGTTAACAGTGTTTTAAAGATGCGTGCAGGTTATATAGCACACGCCGCAGACTGGGTCTAGCTGTGATTGTTTTTAGTTTATCTGTCTGATTCTTTCATGGACAGGGCTATTCTTTTACGTGCGAGATCTACTTCCATGACTTTAACCAGAACGGCCTGACCGGGGTAGACTACATCGGAAGGGTTGCGCACGAAGTCATCGGTTAATCTGCTGATATGCACTAGTCCATCCTGATGTACTCCCACATCAACAAAAGCTCCGAAGTTTGTTACATTAGTAATAATGCCATTCAGCATCATGCCTTCTTTGAGATCTTGAACTTCTTTTACGTCATCATCAAACTGGACAAGTTCGAATTGCTTGCGTGGATCGCGGCCCGGTTTTTCAAGTTCTTTCAGAATGTCTTCGAGAGTTGGCAGTCCCAGATCGTCCGAGATATATTTTTCAAGATTGATCTGTTTTCTGAGTTCCGGTGATGTTATAAGGTCGGATACGCTGGCATCAAGATCTTTAGCCATAAGCGCGACAGTCTTATATCGTTCAGGGTGAACGGCGGTTTCATCAAGTGGGTTTTCAGCATTTCTGATGCGCAGGAATCCGGCGCATTGTTCATAAGCCTTAGGTCCGAGTCTCGGGACTTTCATAAGAGCCTTGCGGGAAGCAAAAGGTCCGTTCTCGTTTCTCCATTTGATAATATTCGCGGCAATGGTTGCGCCGAGTCCGGAAACTGATTCCAGAAGTTTGGCGCTGGCAGTGTTTAATTCAACCCCGACCATATTTACGCTGGATTCAACAACTCTGGTGAGACTTTCAGCCAGCTTTTTCTGATCAACATCATGCTGATACTGTCCGACCCCGATGGATTTAGGATCAATTTTAACCAGTTCAGCCAGCGGGTCCATAAGTCTGCGTCCGATGGATACCGCGCCGCGCACTGTGATATCATAATCAGGAAATTCTTCACGCGCTATGGGCGAGGCTGAATATACGGATGCACCGGATTCGTTAACCATTATGATCGGTAGAGATTCAGGTAGATCCAGCCCTTTGATGAATTGCTCAGTTTCGCGTCCTGCTGTGCCGTTGCCTATGGCGATTGCTTCGATGGAATATTTTTTAACAAGAGCTACAACTTTTTCACCCGCCTCTTTCTTTTTGCCTTCTGAAGTCACGGGGTAGATTGTATCGTTGTGCTTAAGACCGCCCTGTGCATCCAGACAGACAAGCTTTGCGCCTGTTCTGAATCCGGGATCGAGAGCAAGAATATTTTTACTGCCGAGCGGAGGGGCGATCAATATTTCTTTAAGATTTGAGGCAAAAACTTTGATGGCCTCGGTTTCAGCTTTTTCCAGAAGATTGGAACGAAGCTCTGTCTCCATCTGCGGAGCAAGCAATCGTTTATAGCTGTCGACAGCGGCTTTTTCCACCTGTTTTGATGCAGCAGAAGTAGACTTTACAATATTGCGGCTAAGGGTATCAAACCCTTCTTCTTCGGGGGGACGGAAGGATACTTTTAAAAATTTGTCTCTTTCACCGCGAAGCATGGCAAGGATTCTGTGTCCAGCCGCCTTTCGTGCAGGTTCGTGCCAGTTAAACCAGTCTCTGAATTTGGAAGCTTTATCTGCTGATTCAGCCGCAAGTGCTATCTTCGTAGCGTGGGATTCAAGTGTAGCCTTGCTTTCAAAAAGAGAACGTATAGATTGTCGCAATCCCATATTTTCGGCTATTCGTTCAGCTATTATGTCCCGTGCTCCGGCTAATGCGTCTTCAATGCTTTCAACCCCTTTCTCGGCGGATATGTAGCTTTCCGCTTCTTTTTCGGGATCACATTTTTGCGCAAAAACTTTAACAGCGAGAGGTTCAAGACCTTTTTCAATAGCAGCCTGCCCTTTTGTTTTACGCTTGGGCTTGTAAGGCATATACAAATCTTCTAATTGCCGCATACTCTTGGCTGCATTAATTTTACTGCGTAACTCGTCAGTAAGCTTTCCTTGCTCTTCAATCGAATTAAGAACGGTTTCACGTCTTTTATCAAGTTCATTAAGCTTACCTAGAAGATCGCTGACAGCCTCAACTGCGACTTCATCCATACTGCCCGTAGCCTCTTTACGGTAGCGGGAGATGAATGGGATAGTAGCGCCTTCCTCGAGAAGAGAGGCAGCCGCTTGTACATTTTTAACAGGTAGATTCAGTTCGGAAGCGATGCGAGATATATTAGCAGTGGTCATTTATTTAGCCGTTTTTAGTTGTTTATATTGAGTATTGATACAGAATCAGTCAACACGGTCACTTTCGCTTGTTAACCGTTTTCAGTCAATGTTGTTTATACATCCACATCCCCGCCAGCAAAGCCAATCGGGTCGGGGGTTATGAATCTGCCGATAGCGGGATCATATTCACGATATCCAAAGTGAACCAAGCCAGTATCTTTCTCCGTCAATCCTGCTGAAAAACCCACGCAAGTATCAAATTTTTCATTACTATCGAATAATAAATTACCAAACGAATCATATATAATCCGCTTTACCTCATTACCCCTTTCATCCGCAACCATGAAAATTGAAACGACTTGATCGCCAAAAAAACAGCCCCGACACATAATGCGTCGGGGCTGTTTTTTTTGAAAGTGGTTTAAATATTGAGATCTATTCTATGTCAGATTCTTCTTTTGCCAACTCTTCCGGACTAAGAGACCAGAAGGGTGCGCCATCCTTTGTTAGGCGGAATTTATATTTACGTTCTTCTCCGGCCTTGAGCTTTGCGGCTACGTATTCAAATTCACCGTCGATTTCTATTAACACTCCGTAAACTTTTACAGTTACGCCCGGTCTCAGATCCGTGATTCTTGGTTTTACGAAGTCTTTAGGTCCAAGATGGACAAGAACCTCTTCTCCGTCTTCTTTGTCTTTGACTAATATTCCGATCCCTTCTGCCATTCCGTCCAAAGGCGTAATGTCGACGATTTTAAGTAATCTTCCTTTGAAAACGTCACGATCTGTATTGTCGTAAAGCTTGTCGTATTTTCCGTCTTTTTCCCATCCTTTGATGTTCATATCGGAAGCACATGCCGCAGTGGCTGCCAGAATGGTCAGGCAGAGTAATGTTAATAATTTCAAACTGACTTTCTTAAGCACTTAAAAGCTCCTTTTTAGGTCTATTTTTTTTCAGACAACCACTTGCTGAATGCAAGTAGATTGATTTTTTTCGCATCAGCATAAGCTTGTCCACGCATAAAATCTGTCTTGATAAATTCGACTATCATTTGTTTTGATTTTCTATTGATCAAAAAGGCTCTGATGTAGTCCGATCTGGAATATGAAGAACCTGGATCTACAGCGCCGCCGTTATCTGCGCTGATAACATAGAGCAACGCAAAGTCTGCATCTGTATTGCTGAGAACTTTTAAAACTTCATCAATATCCGGTTCATATTTACCGTATTTTTTTCTCACCCACAACTTTTGGTTATTCACGTTTTCAAGAACAGGAATGTTGCCCCCGTTAACTGAATAGGCTGAGTCGGAGAAAATAAAAGCACCGGATTGTTTACAAGCCTCTTTCAAAGCCTGCGTCATCGTCCAGCGGTGTTTCATTGTAAAGTCCATAGTGTCTGCCCGCCACGGCAGAAGGGCGACCTTATATGTTTTACCACCTGTCTCGAAGGGAGTGTCATACCCGGCTGCGGCAGTGCAGGAGATAAACGTCATTGACGCGAGCAGCATTAGTAGTAATTTTTTCATCGGTAATCCTTTGTATAGATAGTGATATCTGCAATTTACATTGAGGATTAAAATAAGTCTACTGCTGACACTAATATTAGGCTTGGCCCCGAATGGATTTGTCGTTACACTCCGATTTGTTATAAAATTGGAGGTATTTAGATGTCCGGAGTTAAAAAGCCTCAAAAGCTGTCCCGAAGGGGGTTTCTTTTCGGCGGATTCAGGCCCAAGGATGATAAGGAACAGATTCAGAGTGCGGCAAAGCCTATTGCTGCGACTGAAGTTGACCTTGATGTTCTTGCTGCCGCTAATGTTGCTTATGAATGCAAAAGGTATTCTGAAGCGGCAGATAAATATAAAGATTTTATTAAGTCAGAGCCTCATAACGCAAATGCCAGAAAAAGATACGGGCACAGTCTGTATCTGTGCGGAAAGTTTATTCAGGCGAAGGTGGAGCTTGAGCGGACTATTAAAATATTAGGTGAAGATAATTTTTCTTCACTATATTTAGGTTTAGTTTTCTGCCGTATCGGCAACGGGGATAAAGTTCTGTCTGTGTGGAAAGGATATTTTAATCCCGAAAAAATTGATGTGCAGCGCGAAGTCAATTTGCAGATGGCACTAATTGAAAGTGATCCTGAATTTTCGCTGGAAGAAGCCGCAGATATGGTTGAAAAAGTCTTAAGCGAAAGTGCTGCATAGTTTTACTTTGTGGCAAGTTCTCCTAACCGTTTAAGACCTTTTTGAATTTTATCGCTCCAGAGAGCTCCGCTGCTAAGTCTGATGTAATTTGAAAAAGCATCGCGGGTTGAAAATACAGAGCCGGGTATTATTCCGATTCCTTCTTCTCTGGCCTTGAAAAAAAGCTCTATGCCGTCTGTTCCGGCAGGAAGTTCTACCCATAGAACAGAACCTCCTTTCGGATCGGTGACCTTTGTTCCTTTAGGGAATGATAAGGCTATCTCCGAGCGCATTTTATTCATTTGTTCTTTCATGGCCGCGCGTAATTTTTTGAGATGGCGGTCAAAATGAGCTTCCCTCAGGTATCTGGCTATAGCCATCTGAGTAGGAGAGGCGCAGGATACGTTTGTGGTGGCTTTTATTTCCATGGCCTTCTCGAGATAACGGCCCGGAGCCAGCCAGCCTACACGGTATCCCGGGGCAATGGTTTTGGAAAAAGATGAACAAAGCAGTACTCCGCCCTTGCAATCAAAAGATTTGAAAGTTCGCGGTCTGGTATCTCCGAAATAAATATCTCCGTAAACATCATCTTCAACCAGCGGAATGTTTTTATCAGCGAGCAGTTCAACTATTTCTTTTTTTGCATGGTCGGGGGTAAGGCCGCCATCAGGATTATTGAAATTGGGTGAAAGAATGCAGGCTTTAAGGTCGAATTTTTTAACCGCCGCGGAGAACTTTTTCGTGTTGATTCCGTTTTTAGGGCACGAAGGTATTTCTATTGCTCGCAGTCCAAGGCTTTCTACCAGTTGCAGGAAGCAATAATATGTGGGCGACTGAATAAGGACCAAATCACCGGGCCGGGTGAGCGAGCGCAGGGATATATATAGCGCTTCCATTGCTCCGGTGGTGATCATCAGGTCTTCGGCTGTTAAATTGGAACCGCAGTCCACCGAGCGGAAGGCAATCTGTCTGCGCAGTTGCATATTACCGGAAATGGATTCGTAATTTATTGAGAGATCCGGGTTTTCTCTGATTACAGCGCTCATTATTTTCGAGAGGTGTTTTGTTGGTAACAGCTCACTGCTGGGACAGACAACACCCAGCGGTAACAAATTTTTATTCCCTACAGTTTCAAGAGCGGTTTGAATCAATTTATTTTTGGTGACGGTGTGCGGTTCAAGTTTTTGGGCTGTGTTAACCAACGGCGTAGAAATTTTACGAAATTCGCTGCGTACAAAATATCCTGATCTGGGGCGGGATTCTATGAATCCTCTTTTTTCCAGCTCTTCATAAGCATGGCTGACCGTTGAAATTGATACTTTGAGGTTTGCACTCATCTGTCTCAGAGAAGGAAGCTTGTCTCCGGGAACTAAATCTCCAGCAATGATATGTTTGGATATTTCCTGCTCAACCTTTTTGTATCTGTATTCGTCTTCGCCAAGCTGACTTGTCATATTTTGAGTCCTGTTTTATTAATCTGTTATGATTCAGATTTGTATAAACTGTATCTGTACTGATTACAGATTGTATGTTCTTTTACAGTTGTCTTCAAGGGAAATTTTAGTTTGGATTTTTTGAGTATTAATGTTGCTGGAGGTAAGTGTGGAATCCGTAATGAGTTCCCGTAAAATGAGATTTAATGATGTACTGATGTCGGCAATGAAGCAGGCTCTACCTATTGTGCTTGGCTATTTGCCCGTCGGGTTTGCTTATGGAGTTCTGGCCCGCAAGACTGGAATTTCGGTTGATAACACTGTGCTGATGTCCCTTTTGGTTTTTGCCGGTTCAGCACAGTTTATTGCGGTCGGGCTGTTTGCATCCGGCGCTTCAGCCATTTCTATTATAGTAACAACCTTTGTAGTTAATCTTAGACATCTCCTTATGTCGGCGGCTCTCTCTCCATACTTACGTAAGTGGAGTAAGCTGGAGCTGGTTGCATTCAGTTTTCAGCTTACCGATGAAACTTTTGCAGTGAATTCGATCAGATTCGGCAAAGGGGAGACTGGAAAAAGTGAAACTTATCTTATTAACAGTATTTCCCAGTTGGCTTGGGTTGGCGGGACTGTTCTGGGAGTTCTTTCAAGTTCGTTGATTGCCGACATTAAACCTATGGGGCTTGATTACGCGCTTCCAGCAATGTTTATTGCTTTGCTAATATTTCAGATTAAAGACAGAAGTCATGTCATAGTCGGGGTGATCACGGGGCTGCTTTCCACAGCACTTGCTCTTGGCGGAGCAGGGCAGTGGAATGTTATAATCGCAACGCTTATCGGCGCAAGTCTGGGAGTGGCATTGTCATGGATCAAAAAATAGTTTTACTTATAATTGTCGGTATGATGGTCGTGACTTACGGGCCGCGTCTGCTTCCTGTTCTGACCTTAAGTTCGAGAGAACTTTCACCCGTAGTTACGCGCTGGTTGGGATATGTACCGACTGCGGTACTGTCTGCAATGCTCGTCCCTTCGCTTTTAGCTCCCGAAGGAGTGATAAATTTAGGGTTCGACAATATATATTTGTGGGTTGCGGTCCCTACTTTTGCTCTGGCAATGTTCACACGAAATTTTTTCGGAACAGTTGCATTCGGTATGGGGATGGTCGCGGCGGTTCGGTACTTTTTTTAGAAGCAGAGATAAGTATAATAGATTTAATATATTAAAAAAGAGCAGCCTGTGTTTTTGCACGGACTGCTCTTTTTTTATGTAGAGATATAACACTGTCTTACAATGTTTGTTTTTACGCTATTGAACCGGAGTCCCTTTTTTATCCTTTTCCTGATCAGCGGCAATCTGCGAAAGTTTTGCGCGGATATAGTCGCTGGCAATGTTTCCCTGTTCATCATTCTGGGTGGGGGCGTAGGTGGAAATATCTTCGGCAATCTGCTTTTCCATGCGCTCTGATTCCATGAACATTATATATACAAGGACTAGTGCAGAATTGTTTTCAGTGGTTCCGCTGCAAAGCTCTTCAATCTGATTTTTGGGTACAGTTTCAAGCAGCCTGTCGATGAACATGACAGCCCATTTGTCGTATAGTTCGGCAATGGTGGGGATCATTAATTTTATATTATTAGCAGATTTTTCATCAATATTGGGCATGGTCATAGTTATGAATTCACCGATGGCATTCTGTCTGGCAGATTCATCGTGAGTACATTTTTTCATTATGATCGCGTGAATATATTCTCTGATTTTTGCTTCTTCCATTTCTATATTACCTCATGCTGCAAAATTACTATTGCGGTTCCTTATTTGTTCTGCGGACTGATTACTAGAAAGCTTCCTTACAGGCAACCGCGCAGGCAACCGCAGTGATAGCTGTTGATTGAGTCTGTGTTTTGGTGGTAAGGCCCTTGAAGTTGTAATCAACTATAGTAATTTTTCGAAATTTATACTGATAGATATTCGGATGCGTAAAGCTGTTTTATTCAAAGGAGATAATGAACAGATGGTTAATGGAAAAAAAGTTGTAATGGTAATGCCTGCTTATAACGCAGCATCAACATTAAAGAGAACCTTGGATGAATTGCCTGGCGGCGTTATTGATGAAATTTTGCTGGTAGACGATTGCAGCAGAGACGACACTGTTTCTCAGGCTGAAAGTCTTGGCCTTAAAATAGTTGCTCACACGTGTAATACTGGTTACGGCGGCAATCAGAAAACTTGTTATAACACCGCTCTTAAAATGGGTGCGGATGTTGTTGTTATGGTTCACCCGGATTACCAGTATACTCCGCTTATTATTTCAGCCATGGTTTCTCCCATTGCAAACGGTGTTTTCGACTGTATGCTGGGGTCACGTATTCTCGGAACCGGAGCGCGCAAGGGGGGAATGCCTTTTTATAAATATGTTTCAAATCGCTTTCTTACCTTTTTTCAGAATGTAATGGTCGGTTACCATCTCTCCGAATATCATACCGGCTATCGTGCTTTTTCCCGCGAACTGCTGGAAAAGATTCCGTACGATGTAAACAGTGATGACTTTATTTTTGATAATCAGATGCTTTGTCAGATTATTTACGCCGGTTACGATATCGGAGAAGTGACTTGTCCCACACGCTATATGGATGATTCTTCCTCCATAAGTTTTAAGCGTTCGGTTAAATACGGAATAGGAGTGCTCAGGTGTTCCGTTGAAACGGCTCTGCACAGGCTGGGCTGGATGAAAAGTGAGTTTCTTAAGTCTGTAGACTTTCGTAAGGACAGATAGGCCCAGATATGCCCGGTTTCATAGCGGATAATGATTTCAGGAAAGGGATTGCTACGGCAGTTATTCTGGTTGCGCTTGTTTTGATTGTATATTCCCAGTGCGGAAATTTCGAACTGGTTACTTATGACGACACAAGTTACGTCACCGATAATGAAAGAGTTATGCAGGGCGTTTCAGCTGAAAATGTCAGTTGGGCGTTTAGTTCTTTTCAGCTTTCCAATTATCATCCGCTGACCGTTGTTTCGCATATGATTGATACCTCGCTTTTCGGCGATTCTGCCGGAGCGCGTCATCTGGTGAGTGTTTTTCTCCATCTGGTCAATGTGTTGCTGCTTTTCTTTTTTCTGCTTAAAGCAACATCCGGGCTTGAGGAAGGCGGACTTGTTCCGTCTTTTTTTGTTGCCGCGCTTTTTGCCGTGCATCCGGTTCATGTTGAATCTGTAGCATGGGTTTCTGAGCGAAAGGACGTGCTTTGTACCTTTTTCTGGCTGCTGAGCATGATCAGTTGGCTTGATTGGGTGAAGTCTAAAAAGATGAGCAGTTACGCTTTGACATTTTTCTTTACCGGTATGGGGATACTCGCCAAGCCGATGGTTGTAACTCTGCCTGCCGTATTGCTGCTTTTAGATTTCTGGCCTCTCGGCAGGATTGATCTGAAAAAAAATCCCGTTGCAAAATTTATTAAACTCGCCATTGAAAAGCTGCCTCTGGTCCTTCTTTCGGTGTTGTCCTCTGTTCTTACTTTTATGGCTCAGAAAGGCGGCGGAGCGATGCAGTCCAGTGAATCATTTCCTCTGGGCTTACGATTTTCCAATGCGCTTGTTTCGTGGTGTTCCTACTTGCGGGAGCTTGTGTTTCCCCTTGATCTGGCCGTTTTTTATCCTTATCCGCAGGACATTGCGATATGGAAACCAGTTTCTGCCGCACTTTTTATTATAGCTGTTTCAGTCGTTTGCATCCGTTATATAAAGAATGCTCCTTTTGTCGCAGTGGGCTGGTTCTGGTATGTGGGAACGCTTGTTCCTGTTATCGGACTGGTGCAAGTCGGTGATCAGGCTATGGCTGATCGTTATGCGTATATCCCTTTTATCGGGCTTTATATGGCGACCTGTTTCGGTGTTGCTTGTCTGGTAAAAAAAGGGTGCATACCTGCGAAATTTGCAGTGTCTGCCGGAGTCGTGGTTGTTTTAGTTCTGCTGGCAGGGGCATATACTCAGGCCGGATATTGGCAGAACAGTGAATCTCTTTATGAGCGTGCGTTGTCCGTGACCGAAAATAACCATCATATGCATTACAACTACGCAAATCTTCTTGAGCGTAAAAACGAATCCGGTAAGGCTGCGCAGCATTTCAGAGCTGCAATAAAAGCCGATCCCTCGCACTACAAAGCCATGACAAATCTTGCGAATATTTATAGCAAACGCGGAGAGCTGGTCAGCGCTATGGAGCTTTATCACAGGGCTTTGCAGGTTAATCCTGATTATTCTACTGCCTATGCAAATCGGGGGATTGTTAATCATAAACAGGGAAAATTGGATGAAGCTTTGCGCGATTACAAGAAGGCTTTGGAGCTTGCCCCCCGTTTGGCTGATTCAATGGTGAATATGGGAATACTTTATTACATGCGTGGAGAAAATTCGGCAGCACGTGCGATGTTCCGTAAGGCTCTTGATATAGATCCTGATAATAAAGCTGCCCGGAAAAATTTGAGCTTAGTTCAGTAGTTATTGGTTTTTATGTGTGGTTGCTGTTCAGTAGCCTGATCAGGATGTGCTATCTTCACGTGAGTTATAACAACTATTATTTACGCACTTTTTTATTGGAGACACTTCATGGATTCCCTCATTAACATGCTGCCTTTATTCAAAATTATGTTTGTTTTTATTTGTATGCTGATAGGCATCAGATTTAAATTAGGGGTGGGATTGTCGGTGCTTATCGGTGGATTTGTTCTGGCGCTTGTAACGGATATGAAAATGGACGCGTTGTTACAGACTGTCCAGTCCGCGGTGACAGACGAAAAAACTATATATCTGGCTTTAATTGTTGCCTTGATCATGCTTCTCAGCGGATTGCTCGAGCGTACCGGGCAGGCCGGAAGAATTATGGACTCTTTGACAGGATACCTTAAAAGTCCCCGCTTGCGGCTGGTCTTTTTTCCGGCTTTGATCGGATTGCTTCCTATGCCGGGCGGAGCAATTTTTTCTGCACCTATGATTCGTGAAGCCGCAGAAGGGCTTGATGTTACTGATAAAGATAAAGTCGTAATTAATTACTGGTTCAGGCATGTGTGGGAATTAGCATGGCCGCTGTATCCCGGAATGCTTCTCGGGGCGGCCTTAAGTGGAATGCCGGTGTTTAAATTTATCAGTTATACTGCTCCCGGATCGTTAGCTTGTATCCTGTTAGGGTATTTCTTTTTTTTAAGACCTTCCATTTTACCTCTTAAAAACGGCGTTCACGATAATGTAGAAATTAAACCGGGCAGCGCCTTAATAGCTGTAAAAGAAGGATTGCCCCTTCTTATGGCAATTGGTGGGGCATTATGTTTTGAAGGTATTTTTTCTCTTATATCTCCAAACATTCCATTCGAAGCAGGGATTGTTGTTGCATTATTTTTAGCTGTAATTTGTGCGGCATTTTCTAATTCAGGATCATTTGCAATTATTTGCTCTTTGCTGGTTCAAAAAAGATTTATAAGCATGATCTTTTTGATACTATGCGTGTTTATATTTAAAGATGTGCTCGGTGATTGCGGGTTGGTCGGGGAACTTTCGCGCCTTGCAGGCGGAGAGGCAGCTTTGATTGCCGCTGCGGTTTTTGTTCCGTTTTTGATAGGCTTTATTGCAGGTATTACGATGGCTTTTGTAGGGGCTGCAATGCCGCTCGTTGTGGGACTGGTTGATTCGATGGGGATTACATCACAACTTCCGGCATGGGCTATGCTTTGCATGTTCTCCGGTTTTGCCGGCTTGATGGCCTCTCCACTTCATATATGTTTTCTTTTGACCTGTGAGTATTTTAAGGTAGATTTGTTTTCAGCATGGAAAAGGGTCTTGGTTCCAAGCCTTGCCTTGCTGTGTCTGGGAGTAGCGTACTTTTTCGTTTTGGTGTAGTACACTCAGACCTTACGAGGTTAAGAAATAAAAAATTGGAGGAATACGATATGGCTAATCCTATGGTAATGATGGAAACACCTGAAGGTGACGTTTTAATTGAGCTTTACGAAGATAAGGCTCCTAAAACTGTTGCAAACTTTCTGAAATATGTGGACGAAGATTTTTACGCTGGAACAATTTTTCATAGAGTTATTAATAACTTCATGGTTCAGGGCGGCGGTTTTGACTTTTCAATGAAAGAAAAGAAAACTAATCCTCCTGTTGAAAATGAAGCTGATAACGGTTTGAAAAATGAAGTAGGAACTCTTGCTATGGCTCGCACCATGGATCCTCATTCCGCTTCATCGCAGTTTTTTATTAACGTGAAAGATAACGGTTTCCTGAATCACACCGCAAAGAACCCTCAGGGTTGGGGATATTGTGTATTCGGTAAGGTTGTCGATGGAATGGAAGCTATAGACAAAATTAAAAAAGTGCGTACCCGCAGTCACGGCCCTATGGACGATGTTCCAGTTGAGCCTATCAGCATCATTTCTATGGTTCGTTTTGAAGATTAATTCTTTATTACTGACAAGTTTGTTTTTATCGCCGAAAAGGAATATCCTTTTCGGCGTTTTTTTTTTACGGTGTTCTAAAGTGGACGTATAAAGATACTATTTGAAAAGTTTCCTTTTTTTGGTATGAGTCTTGATACTGGTCTCAAGCGTAATTATTAAGTCTTATAAGTCGCAGAGGTAGAAGTTGGATAATTCTGAATTGACAATCCTGGTTATTGATGACGAAACGTTTGTGCGTGAAACAATCAGCGATTATCTCAGCGATTCCGGTTTTAATATATTAAATGCCGGAGATGGTGAGGAAGGACTTGAAGTCTTCAGGGAAAAGAAACCTGACGCCGTCCTCGTTGATTTAAATATGCCTCGTGTTGACGGATTCGAAGTTCTTAAAGCCGTGCGCGAAGAACAGCCTGATGTTCCGATCCTTGTTGTTTCCGGTGCGGGTCTTATTCAGGATGCCATAAAAGCTGTGCGTCTCGGAGCCTGGGATTTTGTCACCAAGCCTATTGTAGATCTCAGTATCCTTGAACATGCTTTGAAACAGGGACTTGAGAGAGCCGCTTTAATCAAAGAAAATAAATTATACAAAGAGCATCTCGAGTCAGAAGTTCTTAAAAGAACTGAAGATCTGCGCAGTGAAATAAAGGTTAGAAAAGAAACTCAAGATGCCTTGATGGCTTTACAGGTTGAAGTCATTGAGACTCAGAAAGAAATTATTATGACTCTTGGTGAAGTTGTTGAAACCCGTTCAAATGAAACAGCTAAACACGTTCGCAGAGTCGCTGAATATACTGGAATTCTGGCACTGCGGGCTGGACTTGGTCCTGAAGAGGCAAATCTGCTCAAGCTTGCCGCTCCTATGCATGATGTAGGAAAGATAGGCATCCCGGATACTGTGCTTAACAAACCCGGTAAGTTAACTTCAGAAGAATTTGATCTGATTAAAACGCATACCACTATCGGCCATGAAATTTTGAAGCATTCCGAAAGGCCTATTATCCGAGCCGCTGCAATCGTTGCTTATGAGCATCACGAACGCTGGGATGGTAAGGGTTATCCTCGCGGACTTGCCGGAGAAGATATAAATATTTACGGGCGGATAACCGGAATTGCCGACGTTTTTGATGCTCTGGGCTGTGACCGGGTATACAAGAAGGCGTGGTCAATAGATAAGATCAAAGGTTATTTTCAGCAAGAAAAGGGTAAACAGTTTGATCCCGTTTTAACGGATCTCTTTTTTGAAAATCTTGATGAAATTCTTGAGCTTCGTAAGATGTATCCAGATGGTTAATTTTTGTATTTATATAAATTTTAAAAGGCATTGAAATAATTTCAATGCCTTTTTTTTGAGAAAACAGTAGTCAGGATGATTTGAGCAGTTTTTCCACGAGAAACGGTTCGGGATGTTTTTTATTTCTCGCCAAATGCAGCGAGCTTTTTCGACATTTATTAACACAAACACCGCATCCCATACATTTATTCGGGTCAACGTGCATACGCTTGTCGCGGACCTTCATAGCTCCGAATGGGCAATATTCCATACATTGACCGCATCCGATACATTTGTGCGGGTCGACAATGGCGATGTATCCCGACGGGGCCAGCATAGGAATACCGTTTCTCATTGCCTCCATTGCGCCGCAGCAGCAAGGACAGCAGTTGCAGATTGCATAAAATCTACCGAGCATTACATCCTTGAAAAATGCGTGATGCACATGGCCTCGTGCGTTTTCCGCCTCAAGAATTCTTTCAGCTTCATCTATTGTTATGCTTCGTGCTTTATCTGGATGATTTTCTACAACAAATGAAGCAAAAGGTTCTCCAATAATTAAACATACATCCAGTGGATGGCACGGGTTCTTTCTGGACGCGCGGCAAGGACATTCAAGGGCTACAATATGATCGGGGTCACTAAGCACGATGTCTCTGGCCTTGCTGTAGGGCAAAACTCTCTCAGGCAGGGTTGTCGAAACTTCGCGTCCGATATGTATAAGTTTAATGGCTTCTTCAGTTATAATGATTTTGCCGTGATATGTGTCTGCAAAGTCTTTTTTTAACTGCTCTCTTTTTGTCTTATCGGCAGGGTTGGCAATAAGACTTGAAATAAAGTCCGCAATCGGGGCAAGATTGTTTTCACCCAAAGCGGCACCGATATATGCTTTAGGCCAGCGTATATACATATAACCATGAAGAACATCTTTGATGGTCATATTTTTATCCTCAAGGGCTTTCTTGAGGAATTTTCCGGTTCCAGTGTCCGGAATAAATTTATTTATAACTTTCTTCATGTCTGGTCCTCTTATAAACTAAATTAGCAGAGCCTGAAAAAATAGTACAGGTTTTCTCGAAGTAACTTCACAAGATGAACGGGTTATGCCTATGTTGCACTTGTACCTGATATCATAAGAGATAAGGATATTTTGCAGGAGTGATAGAATGGAAATTACAGTTCGCAGACACGGTGAGAGTGTTGTCGTCAGCATAGGAGAAAGGATCGATGCTTACGGCGCAGTAGAGCTCGATAAAGTACTTGCAGATCTTTTAGCGGAAGAATCGCTGGCTTGTATGGCGTTTGATATGAGCGATGTCCGTTATTTAAGCAGTGCCGGAATTCGCAGCATAGTGAGAACTCTTAAAATTTTACGCCTTAGAAAAGGGGCGTTAGCTCTTTGCGGTCTGCGTTCATATTGTAAAAATGTTCTTGATACTGCCGGTATGACTCGTTCTTTAGATATTTTTGTCTCAAAAAGTGAAGCCATGAATTTTTTGCAATCCGTGCAATGGGAACGGCAGGCTCTTGAAAATTGGGACAATCTCGAAAGTATGGATTCTCCCATCGGAGGGTTCAGGTTTATTCCGGGCGATAACAGTCAAACTGAAATTAAAGTTATAGGCTCGGTGGCGGAGGTTCTGCATTCAAGGGTAACTGAAAAACGCATGTTCTCCCGTAGATTTTCACAGACCGAATATTCTCTCGGAGTAGGCGGACTCGGAGATGTTCCAGAAGATTATATGAAGGTTCTCGGCGCGATGATTACTATCGGCGGAACTATGGCCTGGCTCCCGACAGATGGACATGATCTGGCAGATTTTCTGGTCCCTCAAAACGATACGGGGTCCGTGCTTATCAGAACTCCTTTCAATCTGACTATCGCCGGGGGATTTAACGAGTATGTGATGTTTAATTCCACAGAAGAAGGCGGCACAACTCTGGATAAGCTTTATAGAGGGCTTTTTTTACTGGCCAGAAGACGGCGCCGGGATTTCAAAGGGATAATAGGTGTAGCGGCGTGGACGCAGGTAAGCGAGTTGATGGCAGGAACTTTGATGCGTTCTCCTATAGATGAATTTGCCCCTGCGAACGGCAGGACTATCATTGATCCACTTAATAGCGGGGAGTGGTGGAGTCGGGACAGCATTCCGAGACACCGGAACGTTACCTGTCTTACTTGCGGGGTCGGTGTTGATTTGTCGTGTGATCTTTCAGTTTTTGATCCAGCCGGATTGTATGCCGGTTTTTATATCGATCCTGCCACAGCCGGAGACAAAGGGCATATTTTAAATAATCATGGTGCTGTTTTCGAGCCGCTTCAAATGCCGGAAAAAATGGTTTCACTTGATAAATCAATCCGGCAGGTTTCGGCAAAGGCTGAATTTAAAGATATGCGTAAATTACGTGATAATACTAAAATCACCCGTGCTTTTATGGGGATAAGTTATATTCAAAAATTTTCTCAGGACACTTCGGGCTGGCAGGGGCTTGGTGCTGAAGCCGCAGTCAGTCGAGGTCTCGCGGATAAAAGATATCGTCAGGAAGCAGACTCCCCGACTGTTCCTGAAAAAAGAGAAGAAGAAATAAACAAATTCCAGCGATTTCTTGAAGCTCAACAAGCCAAGCTCGGCACAAAGAATTAAGCTTGTCGGTTAAATTATAGCTGCTAAATTTGCTGAGTTTGTAATACAGTTGCAATGTTGGGAAAATATCATGTGTATATCTGCTATTTATGTGGGCAGTAAAAACAGGTGTGGCTTTCGCATTGTAAATATTTGGAGGCAATATGAAAAAAATAGTACTTTTATGTCTGACTACTCTGGGGCTTTGTTTCGGTAGCGCATTCGCAGCCGATGATACCGTTAAAATCGGAGTTCTTTATAATCTTACGGGAGCTATGGCGGCAGTTGATCAGCCCGGCCTGCACGGCATGGAGCTCGCAAGGGATGTGATAAACAGTGAAGGCGGTGTGCTTGGTAAAAAATTAAGTTTAATAATCTCAGATTGCCGTTCGAATCTTGATTCAACTGCAACCGCAGCTGAATCTATAGCTGATGAGGATGGAATCGTTGCGGTTTTAGGACTTAATGATACTGACTATGTCACAGCGGCGGCTCCTGCTGTAACAACTAAAGGGCTTGTGTTCATCACGGCGGGCGCCACGATGCAAAATTTACCCTATATGTACGGCAAAAACTTTTTTATGACTGCTTTTGGTGACAATATGCAGGCCCGTGCTATTGCTAAGTTTGCAAAGCGCAGACTGAAAACTGAACGCTGTTTTGTCGGGACAAATGTTTCCAGCGAGTTTGCCAAAACTCTTTCTAAGTATTTTAAGCGCAGATATCGCAAATATGGTGGAGTTGTCGTTGACGAGGTCTGGTATAATGCCGGAGACACCACTTATCCGCTACCAAAGGAAGGGGATAAGCCTGACCTGCTTTTTATGTCCATCACACCGCCTGATGCGGCGGGGTATGTGACAGAAGCCCGTAAAGCCGGATTTAACCAGCCGATTGTTTCCGGTGACGGATTTGATACTCCGGGCTTATTGAAGATTCCTGAAGAGTATGCTCATTCAATTTATTTTGCGACCCATGTTGCGTTTGATAATCCTGATCCTGAAGTCCGTGATTTTGTGGATAGCTACAAAAGGATGTTCGGAGTTGCGCCGGAGAGCGGTTTTGCCGCACTTGGATACGACACCGTCATGCTGCTTGCTCAGGCTATTACAAGAGCCGGTTCTACCAATACGGAAGCAATCAGGTCCGCTTTATCGGCAACTGTCGGATTTAAGGGTGTTACTGGAGAGATCAGCTATCCTGAAGGCGTAAGGGTTCCCAATAAAACTGTTGATATTGTACGTTTTACCAATGGAACTTTTTCTTTTGTTGAGCAGGTTTCTCCCAATTAAAATGGATTTTTTGTTCACTCATCAAATAAATGCCGGAGAGGGAAATGGAATTTAATATTGTAGTTGAACCAGCGTCCGCATGGTCTGCTGATGCTGTAATTTTTTTCGCATTTAAGGGTTCAGAAGAGTTTCTGCCCGGATTTTCCAAATGGATAACGACGCAGGCAGACTGGGTGGCAGGTTCTCCAGGGCTCACTGATTTTACTGGAGAACTCGGCAGTACAACTGTAATTTACGGTTCTTCCACTTCAATTCAGCGGGTTATGATTGTAGGGCTTGGCGATAAGAATGAGTTTGGAATTGAGCAGTTCAGTCAGGCTGTGTCCTCGGCTTTTTGTAAATGCCGGGAGTTGAAATTCAGAATTGTCGGTGCTCCGCTGTCCGCTTTTGAAGGTATCGTTCTTGAGGATATGCACGAACATTTCGTCGCTGCTGCAATGAGCGGGCTTTATTCATATGATGAGTTTAAGACTAAAAAAGAAGAGAATGCCGCGCTGCCCGAAGTCGTTAAAATGTTGACAGACGCTGAACCTTCCGAGACTTTTATTGAAGCTATTCATAAAGGACAGACTGTTGGAGAGGCGGTCTCTTATGCCCGTGATTTGGTTAATTCTCCTCCGAATATTGCAAATCCGGTTTTTCTTGCCGAAGAAGCAAAGAAGCTTGCAAAAAAGTACGGCTTTAAATTCAAGGCCATGAAACGCAAGGAAATCATTGATAAGGGGATGGGGGCTTATGCTTCTGTTTTTAAAGGAAGTATTGATGAACCTCGCCTGATTACTCTTGAATATTGCCCTAAAGGAAGAGAAGGGGATAAACCTCTGGTGCTGGTCGGTAAAGGGGTAACTTTTGATACCGGCGGAATCTCGCTAAAGCCTACCGGACACATTGAAGACATGAAATGTGATATGGCAGGAGCTGCGGCTATATTCGGATTTTTTCATGCCTTGGGCGAGCTTAATCCTGATTTGCCGGTTGTTGGGATACTACCTTGCGCGGATAATATGCCGGATGGATTAGCAACCCGCCCCGGCGAAGTTGTGACTTCTTTATCCGGTAAGACTATCGAAATTTTAAATACTGATGCCGAGGGCCGCCTTTTACTCTGCGATGCTCTGGCATATTCTAAACAGTTTGAACCCGCCGCTATAATAGACCTTGCGACTCTTACAGGGGGGTGCATAGTTGCGTTCGGCTGGAATGTTGCCGCTGTGATGGACAATTCACCTAAGCTTGAAAATATTATTATTGAATCGGGCATGAGAGTAGGTGAAAGATTCTGGCCCATGCCGCTGTGGGATATTTATAAAGAAGAGCTTAAAAGTGATGTAGCGGATTTGAAAAATATCGGTTCACGGGAAGGTATGACCATTCATGCCGGAATGTTTTTGAAAGAGTTCGTGCCCGAAAATGTACCTTGGGCACATCTGGATATTGCCGGACCGGCCTGGAGAAAGAAGAAGACTACAACTTTGACCGCCGGCGGAACGGGGTTCGGAGTCAGAACTTTAATAGAAATTATTTCGCGAATCGATTTGGAAGATATTTAATAAAAAAAGCGCTGCAGAATTACCTGCGGCGCTTTTTTTCGCCTTCGGCTGGACCAAAGGGCTTGCGGCCCTCTGGACTCCCTTTCAAGGGAAGAGGGGGATTATAAATATTTTTTTGTTTTAGTATTTAAACGCTTTCTTCTGCGAAAATGGTTTTAATTTGATCTATCGGGCAGTTGCTGCCGATCAGCAATTGTAACAGTAGTGTCGCTTTCAGCGCGGAAAGACCTCCGGCTGTTATGACACCTTTTTGTTTTAAATTTGCGGCTCCTCCGGGATAAGCATAGATAGGCCATACTCCGCCTTCCACGCATCTGGTGCATAGAATTACAAGTACACCTGCCTCAATACATTTTTCAATGCCTACGACCAGTTCGGGAGGTGTGTTACCTGCTCCGAATCCTTCAAGCACGATTCCTTTCACATCCGTTTCTAGTAATTTTTCTAAAATGGTGGAGTTCATTCCCGGATGGCAGCCGACCAGATGTACGTTTTTACTTACGCCTGTGACCGGAAAAGAGAATCTCGGTCTTCTGTAGGAGTCGGCTCTTGTCAGGATTACTGATTCTCCGGCTATAAAACCTATTCTGCCTGTGTTTTGACCTATAAACGGGTCGACGTTAAGGGAACTTGATTTGATTGCGTTCTTGGCTGCAAAAAGTTTGTCCGCCATTTGGATGATAACGTCTGTTCCTTTGGGCGGCGGCAGCAGACATACTCTGACGGCATCTACCAGATTACGTATTCCGTCATATCCTGATTCGTTGAAATAGCGCATGGCTCCGGTTAGAATTACCGGCTTCGGGGAGTTTACGGTCAGGTCGAGTGCATATGCTGTTTCAGCCATAAGATCTGTGCCGTGCAGAATGACAGCTCCAAGCACTTGGTCTTCGGAAAGGTATGAGTCTACGTCATGCGCCAGTTTAAGCATCATTTCCGGTGACATGTGCGGGCTGGGAACATCGGACCACAGCACAGGACGGATTTTAATGTCTTTATCGTCAGGAGTTATTTCTGAAAGTAATTTGTTGAAGTTGTCGTCGGGAACAACTCCTCCGGCATCAGGCTTTTCACTCATTCCAATTGTTCCGCCGGTGAATATGAGGACAACTTCGCCTGAAATATTATTCGCAACCATTTTTTATCTCCGGAAATGTATTTAGACTTTGAGCAAGTCAGGTAGCGTACCAAACTTTAATTGGCAATAAAAAAGCCTCTCAGACTTATTAGTCCAAGAGGCTTTTTGAGTGATTTTAATAGTTCAGCTGACTATTTCTTTTTCAGTTCTTTACCGCGTTCCATGTGACGTTTGGCAGAACTCAGTTCTGTTTTACGCAGACGGATTGAAAGCGGAGTGACTTCGATTACTTCATCGTCGGTGATGAAGTGCATAGCTCTTTCCAGACTCATAGGTTTGCATGGAGTCAGGATAACAGCTTCATCTTTACCGGATGCACGCATGTTGGTGAGCTTTTTTTCTTTGGTAGGATTGATATTGATATCAGTATCCTTGTTGTGCTCACCTACAATCATTCCTTCGTATACAGGGTCGCCTGGTCTAACGAACATTTCACCGCGAGGTTCCAGGTTAAAGATTGCGTAAGCAACACCTTTTCCTGCGCGGTCAGAAATTAAGGAACCTGTGTAACGTGCTGGGAAATCGCCTCTGTAATCGTCGTATCCGGCGAACAGAGTGTTCATGATTCCAGTACCTTTAGTGTCGGTAAGGAACTCATCGCGGTAACCGATAAGTGAACGTGATGGTGCAGAAAATTCCATGCGAACACGGCCCTTGCCGTTGTTAACGAGGTTGGTCATTTTTGCTTTTCTGGAAGAAAGTTTTTCAGTTACAACACCCATAAAGGCGTCTTCACAGTCGATGAAAACCTGTTCCATCGGCTCAAGTTTTTTGCCGTCAACTTTTTTGAAGATAACTTCAGGTCTTCCAACAGTAAGCTCAAAACCTTCACGGCGCATAGTTTCAATAAGGATAGCGAGCTGAAATTCACCGCGTCCTTTAACTATGAAACTATCTCTGTATTCGCTTTCTTCGATCTTAACAGCAACGTTCAACAGAGTTTCTTTTTCGAGTCTTTCACGAATTTTAGAAGACTGAACGAGTTTACCTTCAAGTCCGGCCATTGGGGAAGTATTGATTCCAAAGCGCATGGATACTGTTGGTTCATCAACAGTGATTCTTGGAAGAGCTTTAGGAGCTTCTCTTGTACAGATTGTGTCACCGATAGTGATTCCTTCGATACCGGAAACAACAACGATATCACCAGGGTGAGCGATGTCTGTTTCGGTGAAAGTTACACCTTCGTAGGTCTGAACTTTGGTCAGCTTAAGAGGGACGACTTGATTATCTTCATTGATACAAGCAAGAGGCACATTTTGTTTAGTGGAGCCGTGAATTACTTTACCGATTGCAAGACGACCGAGGTAGTCGGAGTATCCGAGGTCGGAAACAAGCATCTGGAAAGGTTCGTTTTCATCATAAGAAGGCCCGGGGATATGCTCAATAACGATATCCATGAGAGGGTGAAGATTTTCGCCTTTTTCTTCGAGAGTATGCTGTGCAATTCCGTCTCTGCCGATTGCGTACATGACAGGGAATTCAAGCTGTTCTTCGTTTGCGTCTAGATCGATGAAGAGGTCATAAATTTCGTCAAGAACTTCTTCAGGGCGAGCATCACTACGGTCAATTTTGTTGACAACAACAATGACTTTCAGACCGGCTTCAAGAGCTTTTTTCAATACGAATCTTGTCTGCGGCAGAGGACCTTCAGAAGCATCAACTAAAAGGATTGCTCCATCAGCCATGCTTAAGGAACGTTCAACTTCTCCACCAAAGTCGGCATGGCCGGGGGTGTCGATGATGTTGATTTTTGTGCCTTTCCAGTCAACTGCACAGTTTTTAGCTGCAATGGTAATACCACGTTCGCGCTCAAGGTCCATGCTGTCCATGAGTCTGTCATCGACTTTCTGGCCTTCACGGAAGAGTCCGCTTTGCTTGAACATTCCGTCAACCAGTGTGGTTTTACCATGGTCAACGTGGGCTATGATTGCGATATTTCTGATTTTATCATTAATAGTAAGTTTGTTCACGGATTCCTCCGGCACATTACTGCCGCAAGCTTAGTTTCCCCGTAACGGGTTACAATGCTAAAAAAGGATGCGGAAGATCAGCGGTCGGTTTGATTTATAGAGTTGGTTTGATAAGGGATGGTTAGTTAGGGTATATTAACGATTATGGCAAGTAAAAAAAAAGTTAATTTTGTGATAGATGTGTAACTTCTTGATTTTATTTCTAATTTATAGTGTAGATTTGAGTATAAATTTCTAAGTAATTTTTGATCCATTATTGCTGTCTTGCACCCATAGATCTTTTACTTTATGAAGAGCCATAAATTGAAGGAGCTCATATGCCTGAGAAAGATTTACGAGTAGAGTTGTTATCCATGACCCCTAATGCCCTTGAACTGATATACGCATCGTTCAGGCAGTGCTATCATGCAGGGTTTACTGCCGATATGTGGCCAAGACTTATAAGCGGCGAGATTGCTAAGGATAAGCAGGATGCTTTTGTTTCCGCTATTCTTGAATCAGGGCATGACAGTCCTATTGAACATGTCAGCTTTACGTTTGCAATTGAGGGTATCTCGAGGGCTTGTTCCCATCAGATAGTCAGACATCGCATAGCGTCCTATTCGCAGCAGAGCCAGCGCTACGTTACTGAGAATGATATGGATTACATAATTCCTCCGGCAATAAAGAAAATTCCCGAAGCTCGTGAACGTTTTGAAAAGTTTATGGAAGAAGTCGGCAGCGCATATAAAGATTTGCGCGAGATTCTCGTTGCATCCGGGCGTGAAAGCAAAGCTAATGAAGATGCTAGATTTGTGCTTCCTCAGGCTGCTGAAACGAAAATTGTGATAACCATGAATTGCCGTTCGCTTATGCACTTTTTTAATTTGCGCTGTTGCCAGAGGGCGCAGTGGGAAGTTCGCATTATGGCCGATAAAATGCTGAAACTTTGCAAAGAAAGCCTTCCTGCAATATTCCGCAACGGCGGGGCAAGATGTGAGCAGCTGGGGTATTGCCCAGAGGCTGAAAAGTTTGCTTGCGGTAAGTATCCAACATTAAAAGAGCTGACTGCGAAAAAATAATCACTACATTATATATAGCATGCCTAAAAAAATAAAAGGCATATAGCTTATACTGAACCTGCCCATATTTTTGGGCAGGTTTTTTTGTTTTGGAGTGTTTTCATTTTTAATTAAATATTTTTGATTATTATTTGCAAAAGAGAATCAAACGCCATTTTTTTAATTTTTTAGCAATTTTGTTAGTTGAAATGCCATTTTTGTCGTTTTAATCATACTGTATGGGTGTGCAATCGCAGCATAATGTTATCTAAATAAAATTTATGGTGTGGATAGACTTTTGTTTAAAATTGATTGGTGTAAATCTATATGGACCTGATCCTTTGATTTGTATGCCTTTAGCGATGTCAAGCGAATGTAAATCCAATTAAATCAGCAAGTTGACAAATGTTCTAAAGTCCGAAATCTGTCAGGCCTTTGTTTTATTGGGTTTAGCTCACTGTTATTTAAAGATTGTTTTTTATAAGATATGCTGATTTATGGCGTTATTTTCTAATTATGACATTATATTAATATGTTACAAGGTGATAAAATGTTTTATCAGTATAAGTTCAAAATGATAATAATGAGAAGATATTTTACCTACAACGAGAGAAAAAGCGAAATTCTTTGAAAAATCGAGATAAATTAATTTGATACTGTTTAAAAAGTTTTCAACAGGTGTTAATAAAAACGATGTTGACACTCGGGAGTCTTAGAAACACGCAGGTTTTCAGAATTTTAAATATCCAGCCATAAACGCTTGAATAGTCAAAAACACTCAATAATACAGTGGTTTATCTTGTAGAAAAAGAAGACTCAAACATCGGGTGACCAGTGCTATATTGCGAGTTGATGTATTGATGTCCTTTGTCTTAGTTATCGCTCCATGATGACAGACAGCTGGAATAAAATTTTAAATTTTCTTGAGAAGGGTCTTAACCCCGGTCTATTCAAAGTTTGGATCAAACCTTTGAAGGCTGAAGTAAGTAACAACTCCATTAAGCTATATGCTCCTAATGAATTTGTTGCTGCATGGGTTAGAGACCGTCTTATAGACAATATTACTGAAGCCGGGACTCAGGTCCTAGGGGCTCGTCCGAAGGTTGAAGTCGGCGTTAAAAAATCTGCTGAGAAACCAGCAGGTTTAGTACGTCCTAAAACCCCTCGACAGGTCCAAACAAGCATGGGGCTTCCCATGATGCACCCAGCTGTAACCAAAAAGATGCCGCGCTGGCGTTTTTCCTTCGATGACTTTATCGTTGGAGATTCTAACCAGTTGGCATGTGCCGCTTCGAGAAGTCTTTGCGATAACTCGTTGCCCGGTGATCAGCTTTTCCTGAGTTCAACTCCTGGACTGGGAAAAACACATTTACTGCATTCTATAGGTAAGGGGCTTTGTGCGACAAGTAATAAACAGCACGTTTCCATTGCCTGCCTTACAGCAGAAGAATTTGCAAACAGAATGGTAATGGCTCTTAAAGCAGGTGAGATATCAAGATTTAAATCTGAATTCAGAGATAATGTTGACTGTCTTCTTCTTGAAGATGTTCATTTCTTTCAGGGCAAGCATAAGATGCAGGACGAGATTCTCGAAACTCTGAAATGCCTCCAATTGCGCGGTTCAAAAGTCGTTATGACAAGTTCTTTTCTGCCTCGTGAACTTGAAAAAGTTGATCCTCAGCTTGTATCCAGATTTTGTTCAGGACTTCTCGCGGTAATAGCCACTCCTGATTTTGAGACCAGAAAACGCATTGTACAAAGCAAAGCTATCCGTCTTGGTACTCAGGTCCCGGATTCTATCTCGGAACTGCTGGCAGACCGAATTACGACCGATGTAAGACAGTTGGAAAGCTGTTTGCAGAACCTCGTACTTAAAGCAAGACTGCTTAATAAAAATTTGACTCAGGATTTAGCTTGGCAGGTTCTTGAAAATTATTCTTTGGAAAATAAAAATCCAAGTTACGATTCAATTGTAGACCATATCTGTCGTTCTTATGAACTTTCAGCCGACCAGTTGCGTTCCAAAAGTCGGAAACGTCAGATTGTTCTTGCCAGAAACACAGCTTTCTTTCTCGCCCGCAAATATACCGAACTCTCTTTGAAAGATATCGGAGTCCGGCTTTGTCGCAGACATTCCACAGTCATTAAAGGCATTACTAATATTGAACGGGAAATTTCTCTGCAAACTCCTTTGGGAAGGCAGTTGCAGGATACCGTAGCTCGCTTGACTCCATAGCAGAACAGCGCTTTATGCGTTTTTTGTTGCTAAAGGATATTCATTGCATCCGGCTTTGATTTGTCGTAATACCAGCCCCCTTGTTTTAAACTGAAACGAAACTTTCAGGGGTAGGAAATGAATTCCGATTTGTGGCATTCGATTAAAAAGAAATTAAAGGTCCGCATAAATCCGATTTTGGTTCGGGTATGGGTTGATCCCTTATCCGCCAGATATGAAGATGGTGTGGTTCAAATTACTGCGCCTAATGAATTTGTTATGAACTGGGTGCAGGAACATCTTCTGGGGTCGATTAAAGATGCCGCGCAGGAAGTGCTTTCCGCTGAGGTTGGAGTTACAATCGCACTTAGTACGGATGATGAAGGTGTGCCGAATAGGCGTGAATTCATTACAGATGTGACCGCTTATTACGCTGTTGAAGATATTTTAAGCAGTATTAACCGATTGCGAACTATTGTTCATAATCGGTATGGTCTTGAGTCCATAAATGTATCTGGTTCGATTGAGGTTGATCCATTGCCGGCGCTTGAACTTGAAGCACAAACCTTTGATTCAATTCTTGATGCTGTTCTAGAGGCTTTTGCTGTAAGCTTCAGGGAAATTATGGTGCAGGAAACTGACCATGCTGTTTTGGCCAGACGGGCCTTGTACTACCTGTGTGCCAGATATGACATCCCTCCTGAAGAGGTTGCTTTGAATATGGATTGTACTGTCTCAGAAGTGAAAGCCGGTGCGGCTGAACTTGAAGAAGAAATTGAATTTGCAATAGACAACGGTGATAATTTAGACGAGCTGCTTTTGAGGCTCTTCCGAAAAGATTAATATTTTATTTTAAAATTTAAGTCGATATTTAAAAGGCCTGACTACTTTTAGTCAGGCCTTTTCTTTTGATGTAATAAAGTTGTTGCGGCTAACCGGTTTTGATAATTTTAACAAGTTCCCCTGCATTAAGTTTTCCTGAATTCGGGGCGATTGTGATGATGCCGTTTGCGAGGCACATTAATTTTCTTGAAGATAAGTTGCGGTTATTCAGTGGGGTCGCTTTAATTGAACCGTTTTCTTCAATAATATAGCAGAGAATTAGTTTTTCGCGTTCCTCGGCTCCTTTTACAGAGGCTCCAAGTATTGCGAAAGTCGAGCTGATGATGTCCGGTAGTCCCAGAAGAATATTGAGAGTTGGTTTTATAACCGTATGGAAAGCTAATTGAACCGCATTCGGCGGTCCCGGAAGTCCTAATATGGCAGTGTCTTGAAGCTTGAAAGCAAAAATTGATTTGGCCGGGTGTATGGACAGTCCTTTGAATAGTGGTGTGCCGCCCGCGTTGCATATTGAATCAAAAACAAAATCTCTGTTCCCCGGACCTGTTCCCCCTGTGGTGATGATCAGGTCGCAGGCTGAGTGTTTTTTTATTGCTTCGGCAATTGCTTCAGGTGAATTTTCACAAGTGGAGATGGACACTTCGGCAGTGCCGCAACTTTCACATAATGCTTTCATTAAAATGAGATTGTCAGCGGGGATTAATCCTTCCGGGCCTGTTTTAGTTGGATCGCAAAGTTCGTTGCCGACAGCTAAGACCGCGATTGATGGAGCCTGACGCACACGTATATGGTTTTTTCCGGCATATGCCAGAAGAGCTGCTGCGCATGCTGAAATATAGGTGTTTTCAGCAATGAGGGTTTCTCCGGGGAGAACATCTGAACCAGCCGGACGAATGAAATTTCCTTCTTGGACGGGAGAGAATATTGAAATTTTATTACTTGAAACAGTCACCTGCTCAAAGGGGATGACCGAATCACAGCCTTGAGGGATGATCCCACCTGTCAAAATTTTTATTGCACCGTTCGGACGTGTTTTTTCAGATCCGCTGGATGATGGCCTTATTTCTCCTGAAACCGTGAAAACGATAGGCGAATCAACTGACGCTGAAGATGTTTCGGATGCTGTGAGAGCAAAACCGTCCATGGCAGAACGGTCATGTTCAGGCATGGATATCTCGGAACAGATGGTTTGGGCCGCCACACTTCCGCAACAATCGATCACGGGGATGGTTTTTTCAATAATCGGCGAAAGTTGTGTTTTAAGAATTTCGAGGGCTTTTTGGCGGGTGATGTTTTGCGGATAATTTGCGTTTTTTTCTAAATCTTGTTGCATTTTTTTGCTCTCTCACACGCTTTGCTGAGTTCTTCCGGGGTGTTTACGTTGATAAATGATTCAAGATCCTGATCATGTTGCTTAAGAATTTCGGCATCTACCGCATGTACTTTTATTTCAGGGAAAAATCTGATGATTTGAAAAATTTCGTTATTAAGATTCTCTTCAATGAAGGGGAGGCAGCGTTTTGAGTATATGGCGCAAAGGGGCTCATATCTCCAGTTATCATGTATAGGAATCAGGACATCGTCCGAAGGGGAAAGAAGTGAGAGCATCTTTGTTACGAGAGCTTTATTCAGAAAAGGTGAGTCGCAGGCTGTTATGAAAACATGTTCAGTTTCAGCATGGCTTATGGCAGCATGTATTCCTGTAAGAGAGCTTCTATGCTGATAGATATCGCCGACAAGTCTGACGCCTAAATTCGGATGATGTTCAGGAGTTCGGGTAATGACAAAAATTTCGCTAAAAAGTCCTGACATTTGACGAATTATTCTGCTGACTATTTTTTCACCGGATATCTCAAGGCACGATTTGTCCTTGTAGCCCATCCGGCTTCCTTCTCCGCCAGCTAAAATGGCAGCGCTTACTTTATTCTCTGTAGGTAACTTTTTCGAGGGCATAAATAATGTTCGGATCATATAGGGCTGATTCTTTGTATAGCATTTTTAGAGCGTTGACAGTGGTCATACTCTTTTTCCCGGGACGCTCCATTGTCATTGCCACAAAAGAATCAACAGCGCCACACAGTTTTCCCAGCCATGAAATTTGGTCGCATGTCACGCCGCGCGGGTAGCCTGAACCGTCCATTCTTTCATGATGTTCAAGTATTGCTCTGAGAGATGTTTTAGTAAGAGAATGTGTCAGGCTGAGAATTTCAACGGAGTTAATAGGATGATTCCGAATGCGTTTTTGTTCGTCTATGCTCAAGGAAAACTCTTTACCAAGCACAAAGTCCGGCAGACAGATCATTCCTATGTCACATAAGAATAAGGCTATAAGTGATTCCATAAAAGAATCCATATCAGGTTTACCTTCTCTGCCATGCAGGCATATCCCTGCGCCTATTATGCCGTTTGAAATGGATTTGTTTGTTAGAGAGTGGTCTTTGCACAGAAGCGGGAGCATGTCCCAAATAATGTCAGGGTTTTTATATACAAGTTCCCCTGCTGCAGTCAGTGTTGTATGAAAATATTCAAAGTTTTTTTTAAGAGAGTCTTTAAAAATTTTAACGGAAGAATCCTTGAGCCCTTCAATAATGATCTGGGCCATATCTTCATCTGAGATCGAATGTGACATGTCGGTAATAACTGTTTCTAAATTTGTGGCGAAATACGGCTTACAGTCAGAAATGTCAGTACTTTTTATAAAAATAAGATCTTTTTCACAGTCATTGAATATACTTAGTTTTTCAGCAGAAATGATTGTTTTTCCCGCAGTTGTCGCAGGTGAAAACTGCCCGGTTTGCGGGTTCATTCGATATAAGCAGAAAGGAAGTCCTGTTTTAGGTAGAAATTTGAAAATAGCGCTTGAAATTGAGCAGTAACTTTCTTCTATCGTCGAGTTGCTTTTTACCTTATTCATATTTTGACTCTCTTTAGCTGAGTATATTCTTTGCTAAGAAATATTTTATATGCGCATCGTGTTTTTATAATTATTAATTTTATTATCATCAAATGGTACCTAAGGGCAATGGGGGGAAGCTTGAATAAATATGAATCTGTTATAAAATCAGTATAGATTCATATTTTATTAATTTTTTACCTATTCTATCGGGTTGGAGTGCGTTCAATTCTTGCAATGACCACCGTACTCTGACTATATTCATCCTCTGTAAGGATTAAATGATCGATATTGCACTGGATGAGTGCTAAACTTCAGCAGGAATAAGTTCTGTTGCCGTATCATTTTCCTCAGGAAACGCATATCCCCTCTTATTATATTTCAAGAGGTTTCGGGAGAAAGTTTGGATAGTCTTTTTACTCCATCATCAATTGCCGTTGTAGGCGCTTCGGCTGTTTCCGGTAAAATCGGGAATACGATTCTTACGAATCTTCAAAATGCCGGATACAAGGGAGAGCTGTGTCCGGTGAACCCCCGCGGGGGAACAATATGCGGCCTGAAAGCTTTTAAGAGTGCTTCTGAAATAGGTCATCCTGTGGACTTAGCTGTTATAGCTGTTCCGCGAGACTCTGTACTCGGAGTTTTAAAGGACTTGATTGAAACAGGAGTTCGTTCGGTTGCAGTTATTTCTGCCGGTTTCAGTGAAGTAGGCCGGGAAGGATGGCTGCTTGAAAAACAAATTACGGAATTGGCTGAAAAGAACGGAATTTCTCTGCTTGGCCCCAATTGTCTGGGGCTTATTAATTCATCAGGAGGGGTAAACGCTTCCTTTGCCACCGGCAATCCTTTGCCCGGAACAACCGCATTTTTTTCGCAGTCCGGCGCATTATGCGTAGCTATTCTTGATTGGGCGCTGGAGGCTGGAGTCGGGTTTTCCAAGTTTGTAAGTCTTGGCAACAAGGCTGTTATAAATGAAGTCTCAATTATTGAATATCTGGGGAATGACCCGGAAACTAAAGTAATTCTGGGGTACGTGGAAAATATTGCTGACGGGCGTAACTTTATGGAGCAGGCCGTCAAGGTTTCTATGAAGAAGCCTATTATTATGATGAAGGCCGGGATAACTGCCGCCGGAGCAAGAGCCGCTTCATCTCATACAGGAGCCATTGCCGGATCTGATCAGGCTTGCGACGCGGCGTTTCGTCAGTCCGGGATTATCAGAGTTGACAGGCTGGAAGAACTCTTCAATCTGGCTAAAGCCTTTTCCTGTCAGGAGCTGCCTTTCGGTCCTAATTTAGGAATAGTCACAAATGCCGGCGGTCCCGGTATACTTGCGGCTGACGCTTGTGGCGAATATGGTCTGCGTATGCCTTCTTTTTCATCCTCGACCATCGCAGAATTGCAACCCATGCTGCCGGGTTATGCTTCAATTTATAACCCTGTCGATTTATTGCGGGGAGCTGATGCGGACCGTTATCGCAAGGCCATAAAAGTTGTCGGTCATGATCCGGTTATTAACAGTGTTCTGGTAATTATTGCCCCGTCAGAGAATATGAATCTCAAAGAAGTTGCTGAAACAGTTGCAACTTGTGCTTCTGAAATCTGCAAACCTGTTTTTTGCTGTCTTATGGGGCGCAAAAACAGTGAAGAAGCCAGAAGTGTTTTTGCTGCAGCCGGGGTTCCGGTTTATGATTTTCCGAAGCAGGCGGTCAGGGCTATGGACAGCATGTACCGATATGCCGTCTGGAAAGGGCGCGCCTCAAGAACCTTTGAAATTCCTGACCGGGACTATGAAGCTGCACGCGAGGTTGTTGATTCTGCGTTAAGTTCCGGACGTTCAGAACTTGTGGAATTTCAGGCCCGGGATATTGTTACTGCATATGGTCTGCCCACTCCTGAATCTGATTTGGCCCGTTCCGGTGATGAGGCTGCTCTTTTGGCTGAAAGACTAGGTTTTCCTGTAGTTCTTAAGATTGCTTCACCGGATATTTCGCATAAGTCGGATGTAAACGGAGTTTGGCTGAATCTTAAAACTGCGGAAGAAGTCCGTAATGCTTTCTGGCAGATAACGGCACAGGCGCAGCGGCTAAAACCCAATGCGTATATTGCTGGGTGTCTGGTTCAACAGATGGCATCAAAAGACGCACGGGAAGTTATTATCGGCTTTCGCAGGGATGACCAGTTCGGACCTTTATTGATGTTCGGACTTGGTGGCGTTTATGTTGAGATTTTAAAAGATATTTCGTTTCGTCTCGCACCTCTTTCGGTTGAAGATGCCGGAGATATGGTGCGCGAAATTCGTTCATATATGTTGTTGAAAGGAGTCAGAGGGAGCGAGCCTGCTGATTTCGATGCAATAACTGATGTTTTGATCAGAATGTCTTGTCTGGCTGATGATTTTCCTGAGATATATGAAGCTGAATTTAATCCTGTGCTTGTAAGCTCGGACGAAGCGCTGGTCGCGGACGCCCGCATGACTATCGTCGAGCTTCCGTCAGCCGGGGAAAAATCAGATTTGATCATAGATGAAGACCTTTCAAAGGAGGCATAAATGGTAGGTATTTATATAGGTTCTACGACCGGATATTCGGGTAAGAATCTTTTGGCCATGTCTTTAGGATTGAAGTTTCGCAACAGCGGCTTCAATGTCGGCTATATGAAACCTGTGGGAGCTGTTCCGCATATGGATGGAAACAGGCCGGGAGATGCCGATGCAGCTTTTATTCAGGAAGTGCTGGGCCTTGAGCAGGACCCCGGAAAAGTTACCCCTGTACTGGTCACCAGAGATTTTACGATAAAAGCTTTTACCGAAGATCTTGGAGATTTGAAGCCGTCAATTGTAGAATCATATGAAGAGCTGAGTCAGGACAAAGATGTCATGATTATCGGCGGGTCAGGAAGTTTTTTAAGTTCTGGAAATTATTGCGGAGTCAGCGGTCCGGATGTGGCAAGTGCGCTCGGGGCCAAGACCATTCTTGTTGACCGGTATTCAAAAGAACTGAAGTATGATTATGTGCTCCGTGTTCAGAAGGACCTCGGAGATGATTTCCTCGGAGTTGTCTTTAATGATGTGCCTGAACACTATATGGATGAACTTAAATCTCTGCTCATTCCTTTTCTTGAAAAGAAAGGTGTTAAAGTTCTGGGCGTGATTCCTCGCGATCCTCTTATGGGAGCGATTAAAGTAAGCGACCTTGCGGAGCGTTTGTTCGGAAAAATTATTTCTGCCCATACTAAGGCGGACAGGGTTGTTGAAAATTTCCTGATCGGTACTATGCAGGTTGAAAATTTTATTACTCACTTCAGGCGGCATAAAAATTCTGCAGTAATTGTCGGTGGAGACAGGGCAGACGTTCAACTTGTCGCACTGGAAGGAAATTGTCCTTGTCTTATTCTTACAGGGAATCTTTATCCTAATGATATTATATTGACCCGTTCTGAGGTGCTTGAGATTCCTGTTATTGTTGTTCGGGATGATACCTATTCTGTGGCAAAGAAAATGGAAGCAATTCAGGAAAGCTACAAACTCAGAGACATGATTAAGATTAATCATGGAGCCAGTTTGGTTAATTCAGAGCTTGATTATGACTATATTTTTGAGAAATTGGAACTCTAATAGTATACCGTTAGAGTCTGAATAAAAATATATCTTTTACTTTTATGATTATTGTTTTGAGTTACTTTTTGTAAGGTAAATAGCACTAACATATTGTTTTTTATGTGTTTACATGTGGGGCGACTGCGGTTTACAGCCGTAGTTGTCCTGTTTTTTTTGAAGGATTAGAGAGACAATCCTCATGGTTACTATTGTCCTGTTTTATAAAATATGCGATTTAACCACCAGTTATAAGTTCAGTAGGGTCTTTGGGCTTATGTGGTGAGGTTAGTTTCGACCAATAGATGTGACTAGATTTGGTTAGAAAACAGGGTGCGAGGCACCCGAAAAACCGAGCGTGATTTGGCAGTGTTGGCGGACACACCAAATTTTCGGAATGAGGAGGCATAAGATGCCTAATGCGTCCACGTGGGATTGGAATCCCGGTAGGCGAGAGGTCCAAGACGTTAGTTCTTGGTCCAGTAAATTTGAGAGAGTGGAAGAATTCTATGCCAGTTCCGACGGTGAAAAGGTCGGAGCAGTCGTAAAGACAGGCGAAGGAGAATTTACTGCTTGCGTTAACGGTCAAGCCTGGGAAGATAGATACGAAAGGGTTTTTTACCTTAAATTTTCTCCAGACGGTAGATTGACTGGTATTACTCAGCAGGATGGTGAATGGACTTTAGCTGTTGACGGCGTGAGTTGGCCTGAAACGTACGGCTATATCTGGAGAACTATGTTTGGTTCCAACGGTTCCATCAACTGTGCTGTTCAGCAGGACGGGGAATATGGAATGGGAACTGATGGTGTTCTCTGGGAAAATTTATTTGCTAATGGTAACAATTTTACAATTAGTGGCGACGGCACGAAGACTGCCGCTGTCGTTCAGGTGACACCTATTTCTCAGGCTGATATTGAGACCTTCGATAAGGGTATCTATACAGTTGCTGTGAACGGTGAAGCTTGGGACAGTGTCTTCATGAACTGCTATTCTCCTGTGTTTGACGCAAAAAGTGAAAGAGTCGCCTGTGAAGTCAGAAGGACTCTTTACGATTACACTATCGCTGTTGACGGAAAAATCTGGCAACGTGAATTCCAGTGTGTATGGGACCCTTGCTTCAACCCTGTAACTGGTGCAATCGCAGCTCCTGTCCGTCTTGGCGGAAAATGGGGAATGGCTCAGGATGGAGAAGTTATCTGGCCGACTGAGTTTGCTCAGTGTTGGCATCAGCAGTTCAGCGCTGACGGCAATAAGCTTTGGGCTATCGTTGCTACCAGCTTAGGTAAGTTTACTGTTGCCAAGGATGGAACTCCTTGGAATATGACTGTGCCTGTTGTTCTTGATCTGGCTGTAAGTCCTGATGGAAATCGCGCAGCAGCTCTCGGAAAGACTGACTATGTTTACACAGTAATGTGTGACGACAAGGCTTGGAACGACTCTTATGATATGGCTTGGAAGCCTGTTTTCAGTCCTGACAGTACTAAAGTTGCTGCCAAGGTTGAAAAGAAGGGCCGCTTTACAGTCGTTCTTGATGGTAAGCCTTATGGGCAGGATTTTGAACAATGCTGGGAGCCTGTTTTCAGTCCTTGTTCCACCAAGGTTCTTATCCGCGCAGTTGATGGCGGAAAGTTTGTCCGCATTGTAGCTGATGTGAGCGATTTTTAACAGCCGGAGGCAATACGCATGAACACTCTTTATGCATTCGTTGTAGGCCCTCTGGCGTGGATCGCCTGGGGCGTGTTTATTTTTGGTTCCTTATACAAGATGGTTTCAATGTACCAGCTTGCTAAAAAAAAGGACGCTTCGTCCTTGCATTACATGAGCTTTAAGTATGGAATGCGTTCAATTCTGCACTGGCTCAATCCTGTAGGAACCCTCGGTTGGCAGAGCAGTCCTTATACTGCGATGGTAACTTTTGTTTTTCACATCTGTCTTGTTATTGTTCCTTTGTTCCTTCTGGGACACGTGGTTCTCTGGGATCAGTTTTTCGGCATCACCTGGCCGACTCTCCCGGACACTGTTGCCGACATCATGTCCATCGTATTCGTAGCTTGCTGCATTTATTTTGGACTGCGCCGCTTTTTGCAGCCTGATGTTCGTTTTCTTACCACCGGTAAAGATTGGGTAGCTCTGGCTATTCCTTCTTTAACTTTCCTTTTCGGTGTTCTGGCATACCACCAGATCGGAAACGATAAGGTAATGCTTGTACTGCATATCCTCTGTGGAGAAATCATGCTTATCAGCATTCCTTTCTCCCGTCTCAGCCATATGTTGTTCGGCTTTTTCACTAGAGCCTACATGGGGTCTGAGTTCGGTGGCGTTCGCCGTACAAAGGATTGGTAACCACATCCCCACAAGGAGTATTCAAATGACTTTTGACAGGAAAATTGCGGATGCCGGGCTCGAACGGGGTGTGTCCCGTCTGACTCCTCAACGCATCGAAGAAACTCTTAGGCAGGTTCTCGAAGGAGAAACCGGCGCCAAGCTAAAGGTGTATGCAGAAACCTGCATGCGTTGCGGTTTGTGCTCTGAAGCCTGCCATTATTATATGTCCCATGACAAAGATCCTTCCTACTCTCCAGCAGGTAAGGTTCACATGACTTTGGGCGAAATATTACGTAAAGATTGTAAGGTCTCTCCTGAGTTTGTTTATCAGATGGCTCAGATTGCCTATACAGAGTGTAATCTCTGTCGTCGTTGTGTCCATTACTGTCCAATAGGAATTGATACTGGTTACATCATGAGCACTGTGCGTCGTATGTGTCACAAGCTCGGTGTAACTCCTCAGTACCTTCAGGATACTGCAAACAGTCATTCCGCCACTATGAACCAGATGTGGCTGAAAGATGATGAGTGGATGGATACCCTGCAATGGCAGGAAGATGAAGCCAGAGACGAAATGCCGGATCTTCGCATTCCTCTTGATAAGGAAGGCGCGGAAATCTATTATTCAGTTATCGCTCCTGAACCTAAGTTCCGTACTCAGTTAATCTATCAGGCTGCATATATTATGAATGAAGCCGGAGTTGATTTCACCATGCCTACCGAACCAGGCTGGGATAACTCCGATATGTGTATGTACTCCGGTGACTTTGAAATGATGGGACGATTGAAGAAACGTCATTTCGAATCAGCTCTTGATCTCAAGGTTAAAAAGATTGTTATGGGTGAGTGCGGTCACGCATTCCGCTCAGTTTATGATCAGGGTAACCGTTGGGACGGATGGGAAATGTATCCCATTGAAGTAATCCATTCCGTGGAATTCTTCTGGGAACTAATCAGTTCCGGTAAAATTAAAATTCGTGAAAAGTTTAAAGAGCCTATCACCATACACGATCCTTGCAATATTATTCGCGGACGTGGTTTGATGGAACAGTCTCGTAATCTTGCTCATGCACTTTGTGAAAACGTAGTGGAAATGCACCCTAACCTTGAGCATAACTATTGTTGTACTGCAGGTGGTGGTGTTATCAACTGTGGTCCTCCATTTAAAAATGTCAGAATGAAAGGTAACAGAGTTAAGGCTGAGCAGTTAAAAGCTACCGGCGTAAAGACTATCCTTGCACCTTGTCATAACTGTCACGGTGGGCTTGAAGATATAGTCCATTACTATGAACTTGGCATGGACATTAAATTCTTCGGCGATCTTATCTATGAACTCATGGAAAAGCCTGAAGTGGAATAGGAGGAAGATTACAATGTTAAAAAGAGTATTAACTATCGCGGCAGTTGTCGCCTGTGTCTTTCTCTATATGGTTCCCGCATTCTGTCAGGATGATATAACATTCCTGCTGGATCCGGCTTTTGTTCATCCCGAAAGACCTGCTGCTGTGTTCGCTCATGATGGGCACAACGAAAAGGCCGGTATCGAAGATTGCGCAACTTGTCATCATGTATGGGCAGACGGAAAGATTGTTGAAGACGAAAGTTCCGAAGACCAGAAATGTTCATCCTGCCATCAGGTTAAACCTGAAGCGGGAAAAACAGGACTTCGTAATGGTTATCACAAACTTTGCTCAAACTGTCATATTGAGAAAGATAAAGGACCTGTAACTTGCGCCGGATGTCATCCAGACGGCGGAGCTGCTCCTGCCGGACATTAGTCCAGAGTCAGCTTAATTGTTAATTAAAAAAGCCGCCCCTCCATATGGAAGGGCGGCTTTTATTTTTTTTGAGGCAGCTCCGGTTGAATAAAATGTAGATAGTGACTTATTGAGAATGCCATCAAAGACTTTAAAGTTGATGATCATTGGAGTATAGGCCTTACATGAAGAAATTGTTTTTAATCAATTGTCGCAAGCCGATGATCGACGCGTTTAAAGCCGCGGGGCATGACGTTCGTTATATTTTTACTGCTGAACGTGATGTAGATGTTTCCTGTGAGCTGGAGAAGATCAAGTTTCATCCTGATATTCTTTTGCAGCAGGAGTCACTTGGCAGCAGAGTTTTTTTACACGGTTTAGCTTCAGTTAACTGCGTACGCTTGTTCTGGTCAGTTGATACTCATATGAATATGCACTGGCATGGTTTGTATGGATCAATGTTCGATGGCGTGCTGACCACTCAGAAGAAATATGTTTCACAGCTTGAGAAAGTCTGCACCTCGAAAATCTGTTGGGTTCCGTGGATGGGGGGGCGCCTTGGGCCGGAGACGGGTACTGAGACTGGGCTTATTCCTTATACTAAGCGTGAGCACGAGCTTACTTTTGTAGGGCGGGTGTCACCGCAACGGCCTTCGCGGAAGTGGTTTGTTGATTTTTTGAAGACCAATTACAATTTGAATATGGTAGATGGTTTGAATTATTCCCAGATGATGTCTCTTTATAAACAGACTCGGATTGTTCCGAATGAGGCTCTTTTCGGAGAAGTTAACTTTAGGTTGTTTGAGGGCTGTTCCTGCGGGTGCGCTGTCGTTACACCGTTTGTGGGTGATGAGTTGGAAGAGCTTTTTGAGGACGGTAAAGAAATTGCGGTTTATAATGATGTTTTAGAACTGAAAGATATACTTGACCGTTTGAAGGATAATCCTAAGTTGGTAGCTTCAATGGGGCTGGCTGCGTATGAACGTGTTTTGCGAGATCATATGCCGGCAAACAGAGTTGCGAAGATTTTAGATTTTGCTCAGGAAATTCTTCCTCGAAGTATTCATGAATCGGAAGCCTATTTTTATTATTATCAGGCGCTGGCAGTTCTTGGAGAAACCGGAGGAGGAACTGTTTCATGGGATAATGTAATCGAAGGTTTAAAGAGATCCTTTTCCGGAATACAGAGAGATGCAGCCTTGCTTCGTATTTTTGCGAAAGGGCGGATGGTGAAAGAGTTTATGGATACCGCTAAGTTATATTTAAACAGTGAAACGGGGCACGACGACTGTTATTTCAACATGTCTGCTTCCGTAGGTAGTAATAAAATTGGAAACTGGGATCTGGCTAAATATTTTTGGTATCGTTATTGTGCAAAGGTCAGGCCTGGTAAAGAAGAGAAGCCATTAGGCATAGTTCATTTGCTTATGCTTTGGGGGCAGGAATTATCTCGAGTCGGAACAGATATAAGATCCGGTGTGCTTTTTAACGAAGATAAAGATTTGCCGGCCTGTGCAGCTGATTGTTATCTTGTAGCGTTACATCTTGATCCTGAGAATCTTGAAGTCTATAGAAGTCTTGAATCATTACTTTCCGGAATCGCCGGGGCAGAGTCTATGCGACTGGGATTTTTGTCTCATTTGTCCCTGCACCATCCTGATGACTGGAGAATCAGCGCAGAACTGGGAATAGTTAATTTGAAGGTTTTTAGGTTAAATGAGGGGCTTGCTGAATTGAAAAATTCGAAAAAGAAAGCGATGGTTGCAGGGTGCGAACGATTTTGGTCCCGTAAAATTGAAAAAGAAGTTAATATAAATTTTGAAATAGTTGGTTCTTGAAATATATGGTAAATTCAGTCTTAAGTTTAACAGTGATGATTTAATATTTAACTTGTTGCAAATGGTAGATAATTATGATGTCGAGTGAAGTTTTTAATGAGGTTGCGTTTTTTAATCATCTTGGTGGTGATAGAGATTTGGGCGCTGAAATACTTGAAGTTTATTTGATTGATGCTCCAGACCGACTCAGTTCTCTTTCAAAGGCCGTTGAGAATAACGAACAAAATCTTGTGATTAAATATTCTCATGCTCTTAAAGGAATATCTGCAACAATACGTGCTGAAAAAATTGCCCGCATTTCTGAGATAATTGAATTGGCAGCAAGACAAGGCGACTTTGAGAAAGTGAGAGATTGCTTTCCGGATATTGTAAATGAGTTGGAAAAAACTTTAAAATTGCTGAAAGAATATTTGAGCGTACACAAAAACTGATTTTTGAAAATTTTGTGAATTTAGATTTTGTAAAAACCTTCCGATTGTTTCGGAAGGTTTTTTTACGATATGGTTTAGGGAAATTAAAAATTTGAATAATTAAGTTTGATAAGCAAACTATTAAATTGTTTCAGATAAATAGCAGGTATGGTAAAGAATAAAAACGCGACGTAGTTATTTTATCTATTATTTTAGCGCTGAGATGGCGCAGGGGTCAGGTATGTTTAAGAATATGAGATTGGGACTAAAACTTGGGTTAAGCTTTGCGTTGATGATTTTATTGACCGCTATAATGGCTTTTGTCGGATTCAATGGAATGACAGGGGTTCAAGAGCGGGTCGACAAAGCAGATGATGTTAATCGTATGGTTAGATCTCTTCTTGAAGTAAGAATTAACGAAAAGAATTTTATGCTTCGCGGTGATGAAAAATTTTTAAAAGAGCATCAGAATAATATTTCTGACATTAAAGCTCTGATTGCAGCGACAGATAAAAAGTTTAATCAGAAAATAAATCATGATCAGATGGCTGCAGTTAATGGAGCTGTAACTGAATATGAAAAAGCTTTTTCTGATTATGTTTCACTTGTCACCGAGCGAACTAAAACTATGGAGATGATGAGATCTGAAGCTCGTTCAGCGCTTAAGGAACTTGAGCAGATTAGATCTGATCAGAAAAAACAGCTTGATGGAATCATGACTGATACCAGATCTCACATTGCAAGTGCAATGCAGAGTGGCCAAATAGATCAGGTTGGGGGTCTTTATCAGAAAGGGCAAGCCGGTATTGATGATAAGCTCCAAAAAGCTGATGATGCCAATAGATCTATCAAGTGGTTTATTACAACCCGTAAGAATGAGAAAGAGTACATAATTTCTTCCGACAGTAAATATTTAGATATGGTCAAAAATGATGTGGCAAACATTGTTGAACTTATGAAAGATCTGTCTGGAAGATTTTCAAATCCAGTCAATGTTGCTCAGGTTCAGTCCATTTTAAAAGCAATTACTGGTTATGAAGAGAATTTTATAAGTTATACAAATTTAATGAATGATCAAGTGCAGGCAGAGAAACAGATGGTTATCGCTGCACGTAAAGCTGAAAATGAATGCCGTGACGCCCGCGCTGATCAGAAAGCAAAGATGCTTAGTCAAATGGATTTCTCAAATATGATTTTGGTGGTTGGAGCCTGTATAGCTCTGGTTCTCGGAGTTATTACTGCAATCCTTCTGACAAGAGGGATTACCGGACCTATTGGTATGGGTGTAACTTTTGCACAACGTATGGCTCAAGGAGATTTCACAAGAACTCTGGATATAGATCAGAAGGATGAAATCGGAATACTTGCAACCGCCTTGAATGATATGGTGAGCAAACTTTCTTCCGTTGTTACTGAAGTTGGCAGTTCTACTGAAAATGTTGCCGCGGGAAGTGAGGAATTGTCTGCAACCGCTGAAAGTCTTTCACAGGCATCAACGGAACAGGCTGCTAATGTTGAAGAAGTTTCTTCATCTATCGAAGAAATGACCGCGAATATCAGGCAGAACGCTGAAAATGCTCATGAGACTGAGCGGATTGCGTTGCAGTCTGCAAAGCAGGCAGAAGATGGCGGGGCCGCAGTCACTCAGGCTGTCGTTGCAATGAAAAATATTGCGGAAAAAATATCTATTATTGAAGAAATTGCCCGTCAAACCAATTTGCTTGCTCTTAATGCTGCAATTGAAGCCGCTCGCGCAGGTGAGCATGGTAAAGGGTTTGCGGTAGTTGCTGCAGAAGTGAGGAAGCTGGCGGAAAGAAGTGGAGAAGCCGCCGGAGAAATAGGTGATCTTTCTTCAACAACCGTGAATGTTGCTGAAAAAGCCGGAGAAATGCTTAACCAGCTGGTTCCGGATATCAAGCGGACATCAGAATTAGTTCAGGAGATAGCGGCTGGAAGCAATGAGCAACTTTCCGGGGCAGAGCAGATCAATAAGGCGGTTCAGCAGCTTGATCAGGTGACTCAGCAAAATGCTTCTGCTTCCGAGGAAATGGCTTCCACTTCAGAAGAATTATCGAGTCAGGCAGAGCAGCTTCAGCAAGTAATGAGCTTCTTCAGGGTTGGTTCGCAATCTTCAGCACCAATGAGAGCATTGCCTTCCCATCGTCCTCCTGTACGTAAGGTTCCTGAGTTTAAGACTGTGGCGACTGAAAAGCCGGCCAGAGATAATTCATCAGGAGTCGCACTTGATATGAGCGGAGATTTTTCAGATTCAGATTTTGAAAAATTCTAATAAATACTGGATGAAGACTTGTTCTTTAATTGGTATATGCTGAGTTGAAATATGATTGATTATTATCAAAACAAAGCAGGTGAGTGATGGGCGATGAAATGAACAGCACAATGAATCAGTATCTGACCTTTACCTTGAATAAAGATATCTATGCCCTTGATATCTCGAGTGTCAGGGAAGTTCTGGAATTGACTCCTATAACTCGTATTCCAAGAACTCCGAAGTTTATGAGGGGAGTTATTAATCTACGTGGACATGCTGTACCTGTCGTCGATATGCGGCTTAAATTCGGTATGAGCAAGACTGAAGATACAATAAACACTTGTATCATCATTGTTGAAGTCCTTTTTGATGGTGATAGCACTGTTATGGGCGCTCTTGCGGATTCAGTCAGGGAAGTTATTGAGTTTACGGAGGATATGATTGAAGAGCCTCCTAGAATGGGCACGACGATCAAGACTGATTTTATTCGCGGAATGGGTAAACAGGATGATGATTTTGTCATAATCCTTGATATTAATAAGATCTTATCCGTGGAAGAGCTTGCTATGCTTAAGAGTGCACATCAGGAGTCTTCCGCTGAAGCTGTTCCCGAGGTAAATCCGGAGCAAGGCATGACTCTTAATCTTTAAATTAATCACATCTATTTAATTATACGGTATTTTATCCTTACAATGGTCAGTATAAGGCCCGCCCTCGTTTTTTCGGGGGTGGGCTTTAATTTTGTTCTCTAATAAACTGATGACGAATGTTTATTGATTTGCAAATGGTAGATAGCGATGATGTCGACTGAAGTTATTAATAAGGCGGCGTTTTTTTGTCATCTTTGTGGTGATAGAAAGTTGGGAGCTGAAAGAATAATTGGGCATACACGAAAACTGATTTTTGAAATTCTTGTGAATTCAGGTTTTGTTAAAAAAAATCCTTCCGATTGTATCGAAAGGATTTTTTTTATGATATTCTTCAGGGTAATTTCAAATTCGAATAATTAAGTTTGATAAGCAACCTATTAAAGTGTTTCAGACAAATGGCAGGTATGTTAAAGAAGAAAACAGAGGCAGAGTTATTTTATCTATTATTTAGCGCTGAGATGGCGCAGGGGTCAGGTATGTTTAAGAATATGAGATTGGGACTAAAACTTGGGTTAAGCTTTGCGTTGATGATTTTATTGACCGCTATAATGGCTTTTGTCGGATTCAATGGAATGACAGGGGTTCAAGAGCGGGTCGACAAAGCAGATGATGTTAATCGTATGGTTAGATCTCTTCTTGAAGTAAGAATTAACGAAAAGAATTTTATGCTTCGCGGTGATGAAAAATTTTTAAAAGAGCATCAGAATAATATTTCTGACATTAAAGCTCTGATTGCAGCGACAGATAAAAAGTTTAATCAGAAAATAAATCATGATCAGATGGCTGCAGTTAATGGAGCTGTAACTGAATATGAAAAAGCTTTTTCTGATTATGTTTCACTTGTCACCGAGCGAACTAAAACTATGGAGATGATGAGATCTGAAGCTCGTTCAGCGCTTAAGGAACTTGAGCAGATTAGATCTGATCAGAAAAAACAGCTTGATGGAATCATGACTGATACCAGATCTCACATTGCAAGTGCAATGCAGAGTGGCCAAATAGATCAGGTTGGGGGTCTTTATCAGAAAGGGCAAGCCGGTATTGATGATAAGCTCCAAAAAGCTGATGATGCCAATAGATCTATCAAGTGGTTTATTACAACCCGTAAGAATGAGAAAGAGTACATAATTTCTTCCGACAGTAAATATTTAGATATGGTCAAAAATGATGTGGCAAACATTGTTGAACTTATGAAAGATCTGTCTGGAAGATTTTCAAATCCAGTCAATGTTGCTCAGGTTCAGTCCATTTTAAAAGCAATTACTGGTTATGAAGAGAATTTTATAAGTTATACAAATTTAATGAATGATCAAGTGCAGGCAGAGAAACAGATGGTTATCGCTGCACGTAAAGCTGAAAATGAATGCCGTGACGCCCGCGCTGATCAGAAAGCAAAGATGCTTAGTCAAATGGATTTCTCAAATATGATTTTGGTGGTTGGAGCCTGTATAGCTCTGGTTCTCGGAGTTATTACTGCAATCCTTCTGACAAGAGGGATTACCGGACCTATTGGTATGGGTGTAACTTTTGCACAACGTATGGCTCAAGGAGATTTCACAAGAACTCTGGATATAGATCAGAAGGATGAAATCGGAATACTTGCAACCGCCTTGAATGATATGGTGAGCAAACTTTCTTCCGTTGTTACTGAAGTTGGCAGTTCTACTGAAAATGTTGCCGCGGGAAGTGAGGAATTGTCTGCAACCGCTGAAAGTCTTTCACAGGCATCAACGGAACAGGCTGCTAATGTTGAAGAAGTTTCTTCATCTATCGAAGAAATGACCGCGAATATCAGGCAGAACGCTGAAAATGCTCATGAGACTGAGCGGATTGCGTTGCAGTCTGCAAAGCAGGCAGAAGATGGCGGGGCCGCAGTCACTCAGGCTGTCGTTGCAATGAAAAATATTGCGGAAAAAATATCTATTATTGAAGAAATTGCCCGTCAAACCAATTTGCTTGCTCTTAATGCTGCAATTGAAGCCGCTCGCGCAGGTGAGCATGGTAAAGGGTTTGCGGTAGTTGCTGCAGAAGTGAGGAAGCTGGCGGAAAGAAGTGGAGAAGCCGCCGGAGAAATAGGTGATCTTTCTTCAACAACCGTGAATGTTGCTGAAAAAGCCGGAGAAATGCTTAACCAGCTGGTTCCGGATATCAAGCGGACATCAGAATTAGTTCAGGAGATAGCGGCTGGAAGCAATGAGCAACTTTCCGGGGCAGAGCAGATCAATAAGGCGGTTCAGCAGCTTGATCAGGTGACTCAGCAAAATGCTTCTGCTTCCGAGGAAATGGCTTCCACTTCAGAAGAATTATCGAGTCAGGCAGAGCAGCTTCAGCAAGTAATGAGCTTCTTCAGGGTTGGTTCGCAATCTTCAGCACCAATGAGAGCATTGCCTTCCCATCGTCCTCCTGTACGTAAGGTTCCTGAGTTTAAGACTGTGGCGACTGAAAAGCCGGCCAGAGATAATTCATCAGGAGTCGCACTTGATATGAGCGGAGATTTTTCAGATTCAGATTTTGAAAAATTCTAATAAATACTGGATGAAGACTTGTTCTTTAATTGGTATATGCTGAGTTGAAATATGATTGATTATTATCAAAACAAAGCAGGTGAGTGATGGGCGATGAAATGAACAGCACAATGAATCAGTATCTGACCTTTACCTTGAATAAAGATATCTATGCCCTTGATATCTCGAGTGTCAGGGAAGTTCTGGAATTGACTCCTATAACTCGTATTCCAAGAACTCCGAAGTTTATGAGGGGAGTTATTAATCTACGTGGACATGCTGTACCTGTCGTCGATATGCGGCTTAAATTCGGTATGAGCAAGACTGAAGATACAATAAACACTTGTATCATCATTGTTGAAGTCCTTTTTGATGGTGATAGCACTGTTATGGGCGCTCTTGCGGATTCAGTCAGGGAAGTTATTGAGTTTACGGAGGATATGATTGAAGAGCCTCCTAGAATGGGCACGACGATCAAGACTGATTTTATTCGCGGAATGGGTAAACAGGATGATGATTTTGTCATAATCCTTGATATTAATAAGATCTTATCCGTGGAAGAGCTTGCTATGCTTAAGAGTGCACATCAGGAGTCTTCCGCTGAAGCTGTTCCCGAGGTAAATCCGGAGCAAGGCATGACTCTTAATCTTTAAATTAATCACATCTATTTAATTATACGGTATTTTATCCTTACAATGGTCAGTATAAGGCCCGCCCTCGTTTTTTCGGGGGTGGGCTTTAATTTTGTTCTCTAATAAACTAATGATGAATGTTTATTGAATTGTATTGCTTGATAAGACATAGCTAAGTGTATATATATTGTTTGATTATTTATTCTAAGATGTGATAAATGCTTGCTATATAGCATGTAGTGAAATAGAGTGCTTTTTTAATATTGAGTGATTAAATTGATTTATAATTTATTAATAGTGTCTCAAAAATAATTACATGCAAGAGTAATGATAATTCTGCCATGCAACGTATCTTTTATAGTACCTTATTCGCAATTTCTCTCTTAGGAGCATTTATAGCAGGAATTCTGCATGCAGTGTATCCTGTTGCTGCATTAATTTGCGCAATTGGAGCGATAAGTGTTTTAATTTTTGGAATAATTCTTATTGGCAGAGCCTGGGGCCATAGAAATAAAGTAAATGAAGATTTCTATTCTGAGATAGTGCGTAATGCTGATGTCGGATTATATCGGGCGGATCTTAATGGTAAGTGTTTGTTTACAAACGATTGTTTTGAAAATTTATTTAAACATTTTAAAAATTTATCTAAAAATAAAGAACAGGGGATTATAGTTCCTTTTTGTGAAGACTCCGAGAAGCGTAAGGCTTTTATGGATCAGCTTTTATCTGGTGGTGAAGTTCAAGGATTTGAGTCCAGTTTTTACGGTGCTGATGAGCAAATTATTCATATAGCCGAGGATGCTAAACTTCTATTCGATTTGAACGGGACCCCCTCAAGTTTTGTCGGAGTGGTAAAAAATATTTCGGATATTAAGAAAATTGAGAAAGAACTGGCGCTGGAAAAGAGGTATTTGACAGCAGTGATGGATAATTCCTCTGAAAGTGTTTTTATTGAAGACTTTGAAGGTAAATTTTTGAAAGTTAACCGTGTCTTTGCCGATTATGCCGGGGTGGATAACCCTGATCTTTGTGTGGGCAGTAACGTTTATAATTATCTTTCTCCTCAGTTATCCGCAGCTCTTTTAGATGATATTTCAAATGTTGTATTAACGGGAGAGGATAGTTCTTTTATGCTCTCTGCAGATGATAGTCAGGGAAATGGTCTAAATCTTGTTGTTCAACACTCCTTATTTAGAAATTCAGAGGGAGAACCAGCCGCTATTATCGGGTACGCCAGAAAGGTTGAAAGCAAGGTAGAGAGTGTCTCAGACATTCCTTTTTGTTTAAGCAACCTGTGTCATGAATTGAGAACTCCTTTCGTTGGGATAATTGGAAGTTTAAAGGCACTTAATGATGAAGATTTGCCGCAAAGTGCTAAGCCTTATGCTCTTAAGGCTTTGAAATCAGCAGAAAGATTTAAGGATGCACTTAATGGTTTTTTGCACGATTTTTCAGGTGAAGAATCTGTTGTTTCGGGAAATAATTATTTTAATCCTGCTACTGTTTTTTCAAAGATATTGGATATATATATTCCCGCCGTTGAACTTGAAGGTAAGAGCCTTGAGCTTGTTGTTAATAAAAATATTCCAGAAAAATTTTTAGGAAAATGCCAAAAACTGTCACAGGCTCTTTTCGGCTTGATTGGTAACGGGCTATCCCTTATGGAGGGAACAAAGCTTGTCGCAGGAATTGATATGCAGAACATAGCTGTAAACAAAGCTATATTTTCTTTTTTTGTTACTGACAGTTTAAGTGGAAGTATTGAATTTAGCGACAATCAATTGTCGAATGGATTTAAGGATGCGGTCAATAAAATTGAGGGAGAAATTTATTCTCAATTGGATAACAATTTTACAATCGGGTTCAAAGTAGAAACCGGCTTTATTGTCGGTTCGGCAGACGAAGTAGAGAGTTTTGCAAGTATAAAGAAGAGCATTTTGCTGGCAGAAGACGATATAAGCAGCCAGTTTATGATGCGGAAAAAACTTGAGAAATGGGGCTATACTGTGCGCACTGCTTCTACAGGAATTGAGGTCTTAACGTGCTTAAAAGATAGGGCTTACGATCTTGTGCTGATGGATATCCAAATGCCGGAGATGGATGGTTTTGAAGCAATAAAAACTATTCGTGATAACGAGTCTGGCAAAGAGCGGGTACCAATTGTTGTGCTTAGTGCCTACGGCGCTGACATTAATACCGAGCAAATGGCTTTGCTGGGTATTAATGAATTTATTTCTAAGCCGATACGGATGGAAGTACTTAAAGATATAGTCTCTAAGTACTTAAATTGAAGAATAAATTTTTTTTTATTTCGTGAGTACATTTCTGATATAAAATTCAATACCGTCTTCAAGCATTTGCACTGAAAGAAGAATCAGAATCAGTCCCATAAGCCTTTCACAAGCCCTTAGTCCGCGCTTACCCAGAAAGCTGGCTAAAGTCGGCCCGATCATCATAATACCGAATGATACTCCCCACGCCAGCATTACTCCCGCCAGTACAGTCAGAGTTGCGCTTTCTTTGGAGCCGTAAACCATAACTGCTGCCAAAAGGGACGGACCGGCAAAGAGCGGAACAGCTATGGGAACAATGAAAGGGTCTTTTTCAGGTGTAATTTTTAAGTTGTCAGGCTGCGGGAAGACCATTTTCATGGAAATGATGAAGAGGATCACCCCTCCTGCGATACGCAGCGTCGACTGATGAATATTGAGCATCTTCATGAGTCCTGATCCGAGGTACATGAAAAGGATGATGATACCCAGTGCAAATAGAAGTTCTCTTAAAAGTATTTTTCTCTGACGTGCAGGCGAAAAATCTTTCAGCATCGACAGGCACGTTGGAAGATTACCCAACGGGTCCATGATAAGAATGAGAGGAAAAGCGATTTCGATTATCGCGCGAATTGTTTCGTACTGCATGGGTAGGTTCCTTTCTTATCTTTTTCCGCCGGCTTGACCGTACGTTGAAAATTTTTCGATTACTTTATTCATTTCATTTTCGGGAACGATTACAGGAGTGCCGACGGAAAGGGCCTGAATATAAATTCTGGCGACAAGCTCAAGCTCTTCGGCAGCATCAAATGCGTTCTGTATAGCGGCTCCTACAGTAATCAGGCCGTGGTTTGCAAGCAGAACCGCGTTGTAATTTTTAATTGTATTGATGACGTTTTCAGCTAGTTCCGGAGAGCCGAAAGTTGCATATGGTGCAAGGGGAACTTTGTTACCTGCAAAACCTACGAGATAATGAACAGCAGGTAGTTCCATGTTTAGGCAAGCTACAGTTGAAGCATAGACTGAATGTGTATGGACTACTGCATTTATGTCCGTGCGATGTTTGTATAGCGCAGTGTGAAATCCGGCTTCGCTAGAAGGCGTCCGGTTTGAATCGTGTATTTTCCCGTCAAGGTCCATAACAACAACATCGGCAGGTGTGGTTTCAAGGTAATTCAGTCCACTGGCGCTTATGGCTATTAACCCTTTTTCACGGTTTAAAACGCTTAGGTTTCCGCCTGTCCCAGTCGTTAATCCCGCTTCAATCATTTTGCGGCCATATTTTACAACGGAATTTCTTTCATCTTCGAGCAGCATTGTAGTTGTCCTTATCTTTTTATTTGAAATAATTAATTATGCATTGTGCGATTTTAAATTTTCAATTCGTTTTAAAACCGGTGGATGGCTGTATTCAAGCCAGACATAAAAAGGATGCGGAGTAAGATTTGACAGATTGCTTGCAGATAATTTTTTCAAAGCTCCGATAAGTGCAGACGGAGTCTTAGTGGTTTTCGCTGCGAAATTATCCGCTTCAAATTCATGTTTACGAGATTTTGCATTGCTGAAAACAGAGAGTACCACTGATACAGGGGTGTACAGAAGTGCAAAGAATATCAAGCCGGCATGAATGGAAATATTCTGCATGCCGAAGGCCGCAAATAAATCCTTATTGCCGAGAAAAAAAGACATAAGCAGAAAAACTATACCGGTATTTATTATGCTCATGATGATCATTTTGCGGATATGGCCCAGTTTGCTGTGACCTATTTCGTGAGCAAGTACCGCAACAATTTCATCTGTTGAAAGTTCTTTGATAAGTGTGTCGAAAAGGGCAATGCGTTTCTTTTTACCGAATCCTGTGAAGTATGCGTTGGCTTTTGTGGAACGCTTAGAACCGTCAATCATGAAAATGCCGGAAATTTCAAATCCGTTATTCTTTGCAAACTGCCCTATTTTATCTTTAAGTTCACCTTCTTCAAGAGGGGTGAATTTGTTGAACAGAGGGAGAATCCATGTGGGGGCTATATATTGAATTGCAAGAGTTACAACGACAATGAACAGCCAGCACCAAGCCCATGCAAATTGTCCGGCAAGGCTGAAAAAGAGTAGGATTCCGCTTAAAAGAATTCCTCCGATAATTCCTCCGAGAAGGTATCCTTTTATTTTATCCATGAAGAATGTTTTTAAATTGGTTTTGTTGAACCCGAATTTCTCTTCGATCACAAAGGTTTGGTATAGTGAAAATGGCAATGATATCAAATCGCTGAGGATTGCCAGTCCTGCAAAAAAAATTAAGCCTGTGATAATTTCATTATATCCGAAACTGGTTGCCCATATGTCGAGGATGTTAAATCCTCCGCAAATGATAAATAATAAAGTTACCAGAGTCATAAAAGTGCTGGATATGTTTTCGAAACCTATACCCGCTTTAGTATAGTCTTGAGATTTACGATATTTATCAGCGTTGAATGTGCCTTTAAATTCCTCCGGAAGTTCTGGAGAAAGGGCGCTACGGTTCAGTTTTCTGGAAATCAGGCCTAAAAGGCAGACCGCAGTCAGAGAGAATATTATGATAAAAAAGTATATGTTCATTTTTTTTTGTTTTTAGGGTTTAGATTTTATATCAAGGGCGTAAAACTACCTTGTAGGCAGTGGGGCGTCAATCTGCTAAATAGATATTGTGCGTGTAGTTTTTTTTAATTAAAAATAAGGGCGTTATAGCTTTCGTGAGTTGAGGTACTTGACAAGATCTGACAGAGAAGAAACAATTATAATGTTTCAAAATGGTTGCAAAAATAGTTCGTTTGTATTGAAAAGTTATTATCGTGTGTTACTGGATAATTTAAGTATAGTGTTATATTGTTTTTATAAAGAATTTTGAGGGAGAAAGGCTGTATGAGTTCACCTAAAAGTATCAAGGAAAATGTTGCACGCGCTAAAGCGTATGGACAGCGTAAGGACTATATGCGTTGTCTTTATGCGTTGAGTATTTCCCTTGAGGAACTGGCTGACAGTCAGGTTTTTGGTCGCGAAAAATTTGAAATTGGAATCCTTGTTGATGAAGTATTTCGGCAGCTTCTGGCTATGGATGAGCTTAAAAGTATTCTTCCACGCGGATTAAAATATACTCGTGGGCACGAAAAAAAATTATCGGCAGTCCTTCGTAAGATCCATGACACTATCAAAAATGCCATTGAAAAAGCTGCAGTAGATAAAGTTAGAAAGCAGAAAAATCAGATAGATAAGTATACCTTGAGCGGGCAGAAATGTCTTGAAAGTAAAGATGCCAAGGAAGCTAAAAAGTATTTCCGCAAAATTACAGAGGCCTTCCCGGAAGAACGTGGGCTTTTGCAGGATGTTGGCGGGAGATTTGTTAAAGCGGGATTTGCTCAAGATGGTATTGAGTATCTTGAGAGAGCTATAGCGCAAAATCCTACCGACAGTCGTCCCTACATCTCATTGCTCCTCGCTTGGGAGATGCTTGCCGAACAGGATAAGGCTCTTGCGGTCATAAAAGATATAGTCCGGCGCTTCGGTGCGAACGAAAGTATTTTTGTTCGTCAGTCGAAGCTTTTTCTCGCAAAGAGAATGTATGCTGAAGCTTATGACGCCGCTGCCGCAGCTTTAAAGATTAATCCGCTTAGTCGTGAAGGAAAGAAGATTTCTGATCGTTTAGGACCTAAAATTTTCGGAAGAGGGTACAAACCCGGGGCAACTTCCAGCGATATGAAGTCTGCTAAAGCTAAAAGTGCAGGATCTTCAACTTCCGCGACTAAAGGGTCAATAAATCTTGATCTCGGTGGAGGCAGTTCAACTTCCAAGAAGTCTGCCCGTAAAGCGCCGGCGAAAAAGCCTAATGCATCCAAAGTTATTAAGCTTGATTTCTAATTTATAATTTCTACGTTTTCAAAAAAGAACCCCCGACATGCTTTTGCCTGTCGGGGGTTTTATTTCGGTTTTTGAGCCGATGAATGGTTCGGGGGAAATGTTTAGTACATTCCGCCCATGCCACCCATTCCGCCCATGCCGCCCATTCCGCCCATACCACCCATTCCGCCCATGCCAGCAGGCATTCCGGCGTCAGCAGTCTTCGCAGGTTTTTCAGCGATTGCGCATTCAGTAGTAAGAAGAAGGCCAGCTACGGAAGCTGCATTCTGGAGAGCAATACGGGTAACCTTTTTAGGATCGATTACGCCTGCTTTGATAAGGTCTTCATATTCGCCGATTGCAGCGTTGAAGCCGTTTCCATCTTTGGATACTTTAACCTTTTCAACAACAACGGAGCCTTCAAGGCCTGCATTCGCGGCGATCTGGCGAAGAGGTTCTTCGATAGCGCGGCGGATGATGTTGACACCTGCAACTTCGTCATCGTCAGAAGCGGTTACGTTTTCGAGAGCTGGGAGACAGCGAATAAGTGCTGTTCCGCCGCCGGGGACGATGCCCTCTTCAACGGCTGCGCGAGTTGCGTTAAGAGCGTCTTCTACGCGAGCTTTCTTTTCTTTCATTTCAGTTTCAGTAGCAGCCCCAACGTTGATTACTGCAACTCCGCCAACGATCTTGGCAAGACGTTCCTGAAGCTTTTCGCGATCATAATCAGAGGTAGTTCCTTCGATTTCTGAACGAATCTGGCTTACACGAGCTTTGATAGTGTCGCCGTTACCAGCGCCGTCAACGATAATGGTGTTATCTTTGTCGATAACAACACGTTTTGCGGAGCCGAGGTCTTCAAGGGTAACGCCTTCAAGCTGGAGGCCGAGATCATCAGAAACAACAGCTCCACCGGTAAGGGTAGCGATGTCGTTCAGCATTGCTTTACGGCGTTCGCCGAAACCAGGAGCTTTAACAGCAACAACGTTCAGTGTTCCGCGCAATTTGTTAACAACGAGAGTTGCGAGAGCTTCGCCTTCGATGTCTTCAGCGATGATGATGAGAGGTTTGCTCATTTTAGCAACCTGCTCGAGAACTGGAAGAAGTTCTTTCATGTTGGAAACTTTCTTTTCGCTGATGAGGATGAGAGGCTCATCCATTTCGCAGATCATCTTTTCAGCATTGCTTACGAAGTAAGGGGAAAGGAAACCGCGGTCAAACTGCATGCCTTCAACAACGTCGAGAGTTGTGTCGAGACCTTTAGCTTCTTCAACGGTGATAACACCTTCTTTTCCGACTTTATTCATAGCTTCTGCAATGATGTTACCGATGGTTACGTCATTGTTTGCAGAGATAGTACCGACCTGTGCGATTTCTTTCTGATCGCGTGTAGGTTTGGCAAGAGTCTCGAGGTGATCAATGATAGCTTCAACAGCTTTGTCGATTCCGCGCTTGATAGACATTGGGTTACGACCTGCTGCAACGAGTTTTACACCTTCGGTGAAAACAGCCTGAGCAAGAATAGTCGCAGTAGTTGTTCCGTCACCGGCGATGTCAGAAGTCTTGGAAGCAACTTCTTTAACCATCTGAGCGCCCATGTTTTCGAACTTATCTTTAAGTTCGATTTCTTTAGCTACGGAAACACCGTCTTTTGTAATAACTGGGGAGCCGAAAGATTTGTCGATTACGACATTACGACCTTTAGGTCCGAGGGTAACTTTTACTGCGTTGGCAAGTTTGTCTACGCCGATTTTAAGTTTTTCGCGTGCTTTGGCATCAAAAAGAATCTGTTTAGCCATTGTGTTTATCTCCTTAGAAAAATGAATTGTATAATTATAGTTACTAGGCTGCGACTACTGCGAGGATGTCGTCTTCACGCATTACGAGATGATCAACACCGTCAATGGAAATTTCTGTTCCGGCATATTTAGCGAAAAGAACGATTTCGCCTTCTTTTACACCGATAGCTATTCTTGCACCGGAATCGTCAAGTTTGCCGGGACCGACAGCGACGACTTCGCCTTTAAGAGGTTTTTCTTTAGCAGAGTCAGGGATAATGATTCCACCAATGGTTCTTTCTTCCACTTCAAGGCGTTTAACCAAAAGACGGTCACCTAGCGGCTTCAGTTTCATTTTTCATCCTCCAATAAGATATTATTTTACATTATGTTTGTAGTTCGGGCGAAAGCCCTTAATCCGTTTTGACAAAGATAAAATGTTATCTGATTAAAATAAGGTCTAAACGGATTGAATCTAAGTAAGACATTATTGAAAACTGTCAACAGCAGAGCTGTTTTTTTTTTGAAAATCCTGTCTCTTTTTTTTATCTTAAATCTTTGGATACATATAAGACTCTTCCGATTGGTTCCCAACTGAGAGACTGGTCTTTTAAATCAATCTCAATCCTCTTGGGCTGAGCATCAGGATTATCTGACATGAGAAGTATTTTGCCCGGTTCTTTAGCAATTCTTTTTACAACAATTTCCTGATCAATACGAACAACGTAAATACGTCCTTCGTATAAGTCTTTTTGAGATTCATCGACTAATATATTGTCACCGTCTTCTATTCGGGGGGCCATTGATTCACCTGTTACTGCCATTAATTTCATGCAGTCAGGCCTTCCTTTTTTGTTTAACCAGTCAAGTTTGAAAGCATAGGTGTCTTCCACGGTATCGTCGGTCTGTAAACTGCCGCCTCCCCCGCTTGGACGCGCAAGAACTTTAGGCACATGGTGAAATTTATCCATATCATTATTGGTGCCATCTGCCGGGAATATTATTTTTGCGCCAACTGTATCCAGAACTTTTGCAAGAACTTGTATATATTTTCCTCTTTCTTGATTGATGTAGCGAATAATTTGATTAGGAGCGACTCCACAGGCTTTAGCCATCTGAGTCGGGTTTGCATATTTTTTGTTATGACCAATCATGTTTTTCATCCCTTCAACAAGATCAAAATAAAAACTCATATTCTCTCCTTATTGGTATTATGTATGTTATTTCTCTAAAAATGTCCTCTTTTAAATTGTTACTTAAAGCTTATTTGTTGTTTTTTTGTAAATAATATTTACCAATTGGTAAATATTATTTACAAAATGGCTTGCTAAAAAATCAAGTTGTTAATATCTACACTCTTGTTGCTGTTGTTGAAGTCTCTTTTGTAAACTGTTTTTTGATGTTCGTGATTCCTGGGGAGGTCTTATGATATTAGGTTTCGGTTCGAATAGTTTAGATTTTCCAGATTTAAACGATAAGAGAGTTATGTCTGTAGAAGGACTTATAAGAGTTTTAGGGCATGAAGGAGCTGAGAGAATAATATATTACTGGGGTGGAACAAGGGTTTCGGTTCCTAATATTGAAGAATTACAGAAAATCAGGGTTCGCGAGCGGGTAAAGCAGGCTTTTGAGCGGGGAGCAACTCCGTCTCAAGTTGCCGAACGATTTGGTGTTTCGGTCAGAACAGCGCAAAGAATGCGAATACCTTCAGCTTGTGTTGAGGATGATTCGAAAATGATATAATAGTAAATGAGTGTGGAATATATCTAACTTGCCCAATTATTCCAAATCGATTGATAGTCAGTATGGACCTGTGTTTGAAGCTATATGTTTGTCCGGTGTACCAACCGCTGAGAGAGTCTGATTATTATGAATTCAAAAAATAGCCGTAACGCATTAAAACTATTTTTTAAAAGATATATTCTTGTTGCGGTTATTATTTTAGCTGTGGCAATTGGAGTGATGTTTACCCAGAAAAAACAGCATGTTGATCATATTAAAGAACATGAAACAAATCTAGTTAAGAATAGCTGCAAAGAGTTTAGTTTTTGGCTTGAAGCTGGAGTTGAGGACGTCGAGATTATTTGCAATTTATTAGAAAGACGTTTGAACCAAGGCGGTGATTTGGCTGCAAAACTTGACGATGTTGCTGATATGTTCGTTGCTTTTGGAGAGCAAAGGGATATTTGTCTTCAGTTACGATATATTTCTAAGGAAGGGAGAGAGTTAGTCCGCGTTAATATTAAAAACAATGTTGCGGAACGTCTTTATGGCGATTTTTTGCAGAATAAAAGCGATCGTGAATATGTTAAAGACGCTTTGAATTTGGAAAAAGGCGTATATATTTCAAGTTTTGATCTTAATATAGAGCATGGGGAAATTGAGGTTCCGCATATCCCTGTTATAAGGTTTCTGAAAAAAGTATTTGGGCCGGATGGTGCCGAACTCGGGGTTGTTGCGATTAACTATTCCGGGAGGTTTTTGATCAGGATGCTTGAAGCACCTGCAGCGGAGTCTTTCGGGGAAATTTTCCTTATTAATAGCTCAGGGCAATGGATTATAGGTCCAAGTGAGGATTATAATTGGAGATTTGTTTTTGGAAAGCAGGGGGGCTTTGTTGAAAGATCAGTTTCCTGCTGAATGGGAAATAATTTCGTCAGCTTCAGCAGGGCAATTTTTTGGTTCCAATGGTCTTTATACATATAAATCAGTATACGAGGGAGCACCACCAGCGTTGCGTGATTCAGATGTAAGTTTTAATGAACACTGGAAAATTATTACTTATGTTCCGTCTGAAAACTTATTTGTTCCGCAGAACAAAATTACTGTTTTTTTGATTATAATTTTATTTCTTTGGAGCGGCTTTCTGTTTTGGCGCAGAACTCTTTTTTCCATTGAAAAAGATAGTATAAGCAATGCCCTGAAAGAAAGTGAAAAAAGATTTCTGGATATTACCGATGCTGCCGGCGAATTTATATGGGAAACCGGACCGGATGGAAGTTTTATTTTTGTAACCGGACGGGCAGAGAATATTTTGGGATATAGCGCTGAAGAGCTGGTCGGCAGATCCCCGTTTGATTTTGTTGACGAAGATTCTTCGTGGGAAGTTAGAAAAGAGTTTCTTGATGCAGCTCAGGAAGGCAGAAATTTTAATTCTTTGGTGTCTAAATTTGTTAATCGTGACGGTCATAAGTTGTGGCTTGAGTTTAACGGTGTTCCTGTTATGGATGAAGCTGGAAATGTTACCGGATTTCGGGGAGCGACTTCTGATATAACAGCTCAGAGAAAAGCTTTGCAGGATTTACAGGATAGAGAAGATATGCTTCAGAGTATAAGTGATTCTGTTCAGGATGCTCTTATACTTATGGATGATAAAGGCCTTGTTCATTTTTGGAATCCGGCTGCTGAAAAGATTTTCGGTTTTTCATCTGCTGAAATGATGGGCAAAGACTTGCGGGCTTGCGTGTGGCTTGAAGACAACGTCGATGGTTTAGAAGTTTCTCATGAGGAAAAAGAAGGTCAAAGCAGGTTATTTTCTTCGTATGGTTCTTTTACTGTAAATGTACGGCGAAAAGATGGGAATGTTTTTCCTGCGGAAGTTTTATTATCACCTTTGCGAAGAGATGACAGTTGGTGGGTCGTCGGGACAATCAGAGATGTTACGGAGCGTAAAGAAGCCGAAGATGCTCTGCGCAAGCTTGCCACAACTGATCCTTTGACAGGGTTAAGCAATCGTCGGTTTTTTATGGAAAGATCTGAGGAAGAACTTGAAAAAGCTCGAAGATACAATAGAAGTTTATCGTTGTTGATGCTGGATATTGATTTCTTTAAAAAAGTTAATGACACCTATGGGCATGATGCCGGGGATGATGTTTTGAAAGCATTGTCTGTCGTTGGGCTTAAAGTTTTGCGAAATGTAGATGTGTTCGGTAGAATTGGCGGAGAAGAATTCTCCATACTTTTGCCGGATACAGATATTGACGGAGCTGTTCTGGTTGCTGAAAGAATCCGAAATGAGATTGAGCAAGCTAAAATGCAGACACGTTCTGGAGCTCTTACTATAACAGTGAGTATTGGTGTCGCTACTGTGAATGAACAAATATGTACCTTGGAGCATCTGCTAAAGGCGGCTGACCTTGGTCTTTATGCCGCAAAGGATGCCGGGCGTAATCTGGTGAAGGTTCAGCTTGCTCCTGATGAATTGGTATGATCTTAATAGGGCAGATATGTTTTATAAAGCCCGAAAAGAAATCCGGGCTTTTTCACTTTTCTATTCAAAGCAGAATTCAATTGTGAATTTGCCGTTATCGGTTGTGAAGGGGATAGCCATAACAGCTGAGGATGTTACATGTGTGATAGTATGATTGTCACCTATGATAACGGTTGGGGTTGAACCCTGAAGTTTGTAGCCTTGTTCGGTTAAACCAGCTCTTGCCTGCCCTGAAACCATGTTGGTTATTTCACCCACAGCGTCTTTGACATCCTGCATGAGATCTTGAATATCGTCTCCAAGCATGTTTTTTACTATCTGAACTGCACATTTTTTTTCGAATGAGATAGAGATGCTTCCGTTTACATTCCCTGTAAATCCAACAACTCCAGTCACGTCTCCAGAAGCAATGTTTCCTTTTTTAACAAAGGGTTTTCCGGCCTTTGGGGTGACCATAGCCATCATAGAGAGAATATCTATGGTTGCTTTTATGAAGGGCTTTGCCAGCTCAACGTTCATTACAAGACTCCTTAAAAAAGTTCTTATTTAAAAAAATAAATAGTGATATTGAATTACTATGAAATTGCCTCGCAATTAACGGAAGGCATTGTTTGCTTTTTGTTTTAATATAATTATAACTCAAGAAGTAAAAGTATTTTTATCCTTTTGGCAATAAAAAATGAATGCTTTATTTTAGCTATGTCCATAATTATATTTTTGCGGATAAACTTCTTACGAGGTTATTTTGTGTAAACGGAGTAACTCTTTGCTGTTCAAAGGGGTTTGAATTTAAATTATAATTTAGTTTAAGTGAATCTTTTTTCTATGCCGTTGATGAGTATTTTGTCAATTAATGCTGAAATTTTAATGGTTTCTTTCATGTGGTGCAGGTTTGACCGTCTGCTCAAATTTAAGTAGTTGAATATTTCAGAATATGATGGGACTGAGCGTTTTGCGCATGGTTCAAAATTTATATGTAAAAAATAAATAATGTTCATTCAAGGATATAAATCGATGTCAGATAATATTACCGAGTCCACAGGTCCGAAAAACTTCATTGCAGCTATTATTGAGAAGGATAATGAAACTGGAAAGTATGACGGAAGAGTTGCGACTCGTTTTCCACCTGAGCCGAATGGATATCTTCATATCGGGCATGCTAAATCTATCTGCCTGAATTTCGGACTGGCCAAGGATTTTGGCGGAACATGCAATCTCCGGTTCGACGACACTAACCCGGCAAAAGAAGAAGTCGAGTATGTAGAGTCAATTCAGGAAGATGTCCGCTGGCTGGGGTTTGATTGGGAAGATCGGCTTTATTATTCGTCAGATTATTTTGAGCAGTTGTATGACTTTGCAGTGCAGCTGATTAAAGACGGCAAGGCATATGTAGACAGTCTCAGTGCGGAAGAAACCCGTGAATATCGCGGAACTCTGACTGAACCGGGCAAGGACAGTCCATACCGTACACGGTCGATCGATGAGAATCTGGATCTTTTTGAACGGATGAAAAATGGTGAATTTGCAAATGGTGAACATTTGCTTCGCGCAAAAATCGACATGGCTTCACCTAATATGATAATGCGTGATCCTGCTTTATACAGAATCAGAAAGGTGGATCATCATCGCACCGGTGATAAATGGTGCATCTATCCCATGTATGATTTTACGCATTGTATTTCTGATTCAATTGAGAAGATTACCCATTCTGTCTGTACACTGGAATTTGAAAATAATCGTCCTTTATATGATTGGGTCCTTGAGAATCTCGGCATATACAGACCTCAGCAGATTGAATTTGCAAGGCTGAACCTCAGCTATACTGTAATGAGTAAGCGCCGTTTGATTCAGCTTGTTGAAGAAGGATATGTTTCCGGCTGGGATGATCCGAGAATGTCTACTATTTCCGGTATGAGAAGGCGCGGATATTCTCCGGTTGCTATTCGTAATTTTTGCGAACGTATCGGTGTAGCGAAGGCAACCAATATGGTTGATTTTGCTCTTCTCGAGTTTTCTGTCCGTGAAGATCTTAATGCTCATTCTTCGCGTTATATGGGAGTTATCAATCCTCTTAAAGTGGTTATTGAAAACTATCCTGAAGATAAAACCGAAGAGTTTGAATTTCAGAATAATCCTGAAGATCCGGAAGCCGGAACACGTATGGTTCCTTTCTCTAAAGTTCTTTATATTGAACGTGATGATTTCATGGAAGATGCTCCGAAAAAGTTTTTCAGGCTTGCTCCGGGGCGTGAAGTTCGTCTCCGCTATGCCTACTATGTAAAGTGCACTGATGTTATAAAGGATGAAAACGGCGAAGTTGTTGAACTGCGTTGTACTTATGATCCTGACACTCGGGGCGGCTGGTCCAAAGACGGCAGAAAAGTAAAAGGAACTTTGCATTGGGTTTCTGTAGCTCATGCAAAAGAAGTTGAAGTGCGTTTATATGAACATCTGTTTACCAAAGAAAATCCGATGGATAATAAAGATGGATCTGATTTCAAAGATCATATTAATCCGGATTCTCTTAAAGTTTTGCCTAAATGTTATGTTGAACCAATTTTGGGCGAGGTTGAGCCTGGATTCAGATGTCAGTTCGAAAGGGTTGGTTATTTTTGTGTAGATAAAGACTCCACTCCTGAAAAGCCTGTTTTTAACAGGACCTCTACTCTTAGAGATACTTGGAAAAAAATAGAAAAAAAGCAGGGCGGCAAATAAATATAATTGCACTCAGGCGATTAATGTAATTCGTTCTGCCCGGAAATCTTTTTTGATTTCCGGGCAGTTTTGTTTTTAGAGAACGCTTATTTTGTTTATAAAATATTTTTTTACTGCTGTTTGAAGGGTGAAACATTTTTTTAAAAATGTTATTCAGTACATATTAAATGAGTTGATAAATTTATTATTTAAAAAGGTGATAAATGTTTTTTTTCATGAAATGGAGGTCGGAGGATGAGTCCTGAAATTGATAACGGTTCCAGACTTGCTATTGCAATTGCCGGACGGAGTAATGCAGGCAAGTCTTCAATTATCCGGGCCCTTTCGGGGGTTGAAGGGGATGAAGTTCTCCCCGTTGCTCAAGAGGATGAAATGTATCCTCTGACCAGAACTGAGATTTCTCCGTTAGGACCGGTAACGATTTATGATACCGATGCTCATGTTCCTGGCGATGACAAAACAATATTGATTAAAAAGGCTTTATATAGTGTAGATGTCGCCGTAGTCGTTACGGATGAATCCGGCATTGCTGATGAAGAGCGGGAACTTACGACCCTTTTGCTTGAAAGAAGAATTCCTTGTGTCATGGTTTTTAATAAGGCTGACATAAGGCGGCCTAGCCTTGCTGATATGGAGTTTTGCGGATCAAGAGGGATCAGGTTCGTTGCCACGTCAACAGTAGACGGGCGGGGGATTGAGCGGCTTAAAAAGTCGATAATGGCTTTGGCTCCTGAAGAAAATTTATTGGACCCGGTTCTTGCCCGTGACCTGATAGGCAAGGGCGATTACGTGATTTGTGCTATTTCAGATGACCCGGTTTCGCCTAAGGGAAGGCTCGGACTGCCAAAATCGCAGGTCTTGCGGGAAATACTTGATGTCGGGGGAATTGCTGTTCTTGTTAAGGAAGGAGAGCTTTTTCAAACTATTTCCGGACAGAAAAGACGACCTGCATTGGTTATTGCTGATTCGCAAGCAGTGAAAAAAGTTATGGATATTATTCCTGCGGATGTTCTTTTAACCACTTTCCCTATTTTATTTGCCCGCCATAAGGGGAACCTTGAGCAACTTGTTCAGGGCGCAAATGCTATTGACCAGCTTAAAGACGGTGACAGGATTTTAATCGTTGAAGCCTGTCCGCATCATCCAAAGGCTGAAGATTTTAGCAAAGAGATGATTCCTGATCGTATTGCAGGATATTCCGGTAAGAAAGTAACTTTTGAATTAAAAACAGGGTGCGGTCTTCCGCTTGATCTTTCCCGTTATCAGTTGGTTGTTCATTGTGGTGCCTGTATGACAGAACGGGTTGATATGCTTAGGCGTATACGTGATTGTGAAAGACAGCAGGTGCCTATCACTAATTACGGGCTGGCTGCTGCGAAGGTTGACGGCACGTTGAAAAGATTGGTTGAGCCTTTCTTTAAAGATGAAGCTGAAGAGAAGGATGTCATAAGCGGGAAAATTAATGTTTTCAGAGGAAGCAATTCACGGGCAATGCATTTGGTGGTTCCTGCTGAGATTTATCCTGAAAAAGCTGTCCCTTTTAATTTAATGTATCTTTTCGGTGATATTGATGTAACCAAAAAGCATATTGGATTTTCATCTCTTCCCTTTGCACGTGGTGGACAGCAGAAGATTCGTAAATTTGTTGAAAAGCATGGGTATTGTTTTTATAAGTGGCCTGGAAGAGTGTTGGGACCTGATCTGGGAGGGATGCTTGAGCCTGATGAAGATAGCTCTAAATAGTGGTCTGTTGTTGCAACATTCCTAGATAAATAGAATTATTAAAGGCTGTGATATAATGAATTGGGCTATAAAAATTTGTTTTTTCTTTGTTGTATTTGGGGCGATAGTCTTTTTCAGCCCCCTTTCAGAGACTTGTTTTGCCGATTCAACTGTAATTGGTTTTATTGCGGACGGGTCAGCCTTGGACGATGATTCTTATAACTGTATGACTGTTGTCGGTTTAAGACGTTTGCAAAGTGATTATGACGTTAAAGTTCAAGTTCGCTGCGGAGGGTTTACTGCGCAATCCTTTGCAAAGGGGCTTAATTCATTACTTGATAAAGAAATAAAAATAATCGTTATTAATGCTTCAACTCATCGTGATCTTATTGTTGCAACAGTGAAGACTCACTCGGATGTCACTTTTATTTTGAATGGGGTGGCTGTTACCGGTTATCCCAATGTTTCTTCTCTTCATTTTGGACAGAGAATGGGGTCGTGTCTGGTTGGCGCCCTTTGTGGGTGGCAAAGCAAAACTGGAAAAATTGGTTTTATAGGTGGTAACGAGAGCCCTGTCATATTGGAATTTTTGTGTGGCTTTAAGAAGGGCGTGAAGCTTGCCGGTGAAAAAGTTGATGTGGATGTCAAATTTGTTAGAAAAGGTCTTTCGGTAACTGGTTTTGAAGACCCCCATCACGGAAATGAATTAGCTAAAGCTATGTACGCTTCAGGTGTGGACATTATTTATTCGGTAGCCGGGCTTTCGGGTAACGGAATTATTTATGCTGCACAGGAATCTGGAAACTATGTGGTTGGTGTTGATTCCAATCAAGATTACATGGCGAAAGGTAATGTTCTTACAAGTATGATGAAGCTTCTTGATGTAGCTGTTTATCAAGAAGTTGTATCTGTTTTGAAGGGAAAATTTACTTCAGGTGTGAAAGAATATGATCTGTTAAACGGCGGCGTAGCTCTTACAGATATGAAGTTCAGTAGGCATCTGATCTCAAAAAAGATTAGAGATAAGCTTAAAATCATGGAACAGCAGTTAATATCTGAAAAGATCTTTTTTGACTGCTCGGGAATATAAGTTGGCGGCATTGATCTGAATGTTTAAATTTTCTAAAATAAGATATGGGATAACCCTCGGCGTGTTGTTGATAATGACTGCGGTTTTAGTCCCTTTAGGCTATTTTGCAGCAACTCGGCATCATGAATCTTCCGTTCAGGCCCTTTATTCACGGGGTGAGGGAATAGTTTCCTTTGTGGCTTTTGCAAGCAGTGAAGCCATTTTTAAATTTAAATTTTACCGATTGGATGAATTGACGCGAGGGGTTTGCATCGCTCCGGAAGTTGATTATTGCGCTATTTATCAACCTGACGGCTCTGTATATAGTGAGTACGGAAATATTTCTTCCGAATCTGTCGACAATATTTTGAATGTTGAAAAACGCATTTTAAAAGATGGAGAATTGCTCGGATTTGTTCGTGTTGGAATGCTTACAGATTCAGTAGATGAAAGCTTTAGCGTAGCCATACGTAATCTAGTTTTAATTTTTTTGGGTGTCCTAGTTGTTGCGGGACTGAGTATAAATTTTTTTCTGGGTAGATTTTTTATTTCTCCGATAATCAAATTGTCCGAACAGGCTGTCAACATCGGCCAGAACAGGTTTGAAAAGCTTGACGGTATGAACCGGACAGATGAAATTGGTTCTCTTGCTTTAGCCCTTAATACTGCGAGTGATAAGTTCTATCAGCTTAATTTTGAATTGGAAGAGATGGTAGTTGAGCGAACGAGAGAGCTTTGTGATGCAAATATTAAGCTAAGTGAGGAGAATAAGGAGCGTGTACGGGTTCAGAATAATTTAACCTCAGTTCTTGATGAACTTTCTTTTGCAGTTCAGGAGCTTGAGAAGGCAAAAGAAAAAGCTGAAACGGCCAGTCGCTTTAAAAGTGAATTTCTTGCCATGATCAGTCATGAAATAAGAACCCCTATGAATGCTATTCTCGGAATGGGTGACTTGCTTATTGAGACAGGTCTTGATTCTGAGCAGATGGGATATGTTGAAATTTTTAGAGGTTCAGGGGAACTCTTACTTAAAATTATCAATGATATTTTAGACTTTGTTCAAATTGAGTCCGGTCAGATAGATCTTGTTCCTGTCCCTTTCAATCCTTCGCGTGATGTTCAGAGCGTGTGCAAAAGCGTTGCTCATTCCGCTCATGCTCGTGATATTGAGATTATTTGTGACGTTGATATTAATGTTCCTGTTCAGGTAATCGGAGATCCCGTGAGAGTACGGCAGATTCTGATGAATATTGTATCTAATGCCGTTAAATTTACTTCCAGCGGGGAAGTTGAAGTTCGGCTCAGTCTTCAAGAGTCAAGTGAAGATCATGATCAGCTTTTATTTACAATCCGGGATACCGGAATAGGTATTTCTGAAGGTAAACTCAGTAATATTTTTGATAGTTTCGTTCAGGTGGACGGTTCAACTCGTCGTGAGTACGGTGGAACCGGGCTTGGACTTGCTATTGCTTCTCGTCTGGCGGGACTGATGGATGGCAAAATCTGGTTTGAAAGTGAGCGGGGGAAAGGAAGCGTTTTTTATTTTTCAATTCCGTTCAGGAAGTCTGTTTATGAACCTGATATAGGCGTGGTTGATTTTTCAGGAACTAAGGCTTTACTGGTTGATGATAATAATACGGTCCGGGAAGTTCTTGCCCGCAGGCTGCAGGCTCTTGGAGTTTCAGCAACTGTTTCAATAAATGCTGCAGAAGGGCTGGATTATCTGAAGGGAGCTAAGGATCGTAATGAATCATATAATTTACTTCTTATTGATAGTGAAATGCCGGATATGTCAGGAGTGGATTTTCTTTCCGAGGCTCAGCAGCAAGGATGGCTTCAAGGTCTTGTTGCTATAATGTTTTCCGCAGGTTGCACAGAACATGATCGTTACGAAGCCAGAGCAAAGGGTGCTGATTATATTTTGATTAAGCCTGTTTTTGATGTTGATCTTGTCCATTGTCTTTCTGGAACGATTCCGGATACGATTTGTCCCGTTTTGAAAGTTCTTTTGGTAGAGGATAACGAAGATCATCGTAATATTCTGGAAGTTTATATAAAAGACACCGGAATGGAAGTGACTTCTGCTACAGATGGACTTAGAGCTGTTCAGTTGTTTGCGGCTAATCAATATGATCTTGTTTTTATGGATGTGGATATTCCCGTGCTGAGTGGTATTAAAGCCGCATTAAAGATGCGCGAAATTGAGGCCGTAGAAGGTAGAGCCCGGGCTGAAATTGTCGCGCTGGCAGCACATGTTTTGGGAAATTCACAATCTGAGAGCTTTAATGCCGGGTGTGATGGATTTATTTCTAAGCCGATAAGGCGGGAGACTATCCGTTCTGTTGTGATGGCTGTTGCAGAAGGTGGAAAACTCCCGAAAGAAGTTAAAGTTTCAGAGTAGTCGAAGCTTGGAGATAATGTGCAGAAAAAAATATTCACAATTGATGAGAGTGTGAGATCTTTGATTCCTCATTTTGTAATTCATCAATACGCTGAATTGGAACTGATGGAAAAAAATCTGGAAAATGGCAACATGGAAGAAGTCAGCCGGTTAGGACATAGCTTAAAAGGAGCTGCCGCAAATTTTAATCTGGAGCCTCTTCGTAAACTTGGAGTGGCTATTCAGGATGTTGCTAAAATGGGAATGAACGATGCTCTTGCTCCGTTGCTTGCCAGATATCGTTTGTATCTTGAAGAACTGAAATCCATGGAGAGTTGAGTTCAGGAAGAGTTACAACTTTACTTGTAGGGTTTAAGTTCCAATCCGCAGGCACTTGCTGCCGCAATCATTGTGTCATACCATTTGGCATTGCTAGCAACAAAAGTCTTTTTGGTTTCTCCTGAATATTTTGCTTTGTGCTGAGCATTTCCCTTAAAGGGGTAAAGCGGCTCTCCGTATTTGAAAATAGTTTCTGCTATTATTTTTAAAGGATTAGTCAGGTTGTATCCTGTTTTTATTTCTGCAAGCGGAGACAGTCCTAAACTCAATATTTTTTTGTCTTCTTCCCGGAATTTTACGACAGCCTCCAATACAGTCATGACCGAGGTTCCATTGACTGCATCTGCGCAAATGCGGTCGAAATTGTGATAGTAACCAGTGATATTCCCTTTTGAGTATATAGGGTCAAACCCAGCAAATCCTGTTAATCTGTTTTTTTGTCTTGCCCAGAAGAAACGTCCATCAATTTCATCTTTGTCAGGCATTGGACGAGTCAGGAATGACAGTTCTTTTCCACCTCTTCTTTTTAGCCACTCTTGGCAGAGAGTATTCACTTCGATTTTGTTCATTTCCGACAGTTTTTTTTCCTCGATTTCTACTCCGGCTTTTAAAGCCTTATTGCGCCAGTGTCTTAGCGAAGCTTTCTTTCGTCCTTCAAGAGAAAATGATTGGATATTAAATTCGCTTTCAATTCCCAACTGATAAATTTTGTATCCCTGTCGATAAAGAGTTTCTGCCAAAGCCTCATCAATCTGAATCAAAGTCAGTTTTTCAAAAGACTTTTGTAGCGAGTCAATAAGTATACTTTGTACCGACGGGTGGGCAATTGGATTAGAAAGCAGGATTGCGTGACTTGTTGGCGAGAATATCGTTCGGATATTAACCCAGGCAACATAGCCAATGGATTCCCAAATAGCGTAGTTCATTCCTGGTTGCAGGGTGGAGTATGACATGCATCTGTTTCCGTAATTCCTAATGTACGGCAAAAGATCTTTTTTAATATTTATATCCGTGCCCGGAATAAATTTAAATTTTGGAAGTTTGTTTGTATTCATATTTTTCGGGGTTACATGTTCTCATCTAAATCTAACTCATATTTATAAAATATACCAAATATAATTATAAAAAATCGAGCTTGCACGGTAGCTTTTTTTAAAATAGAGCACGGATAAAAAATAAATGTTTTGTATGGGAGAAAAATGATTAATTCCATTTGCAGGCTTATTGAGCGTCATTTTTTGTTACTAGCGATAGCTCTCAGTGCTGCCGCATATATCGAACCAACATTGTTTACATGGTTGAAGCCGCATATTGCTTTATGTCTCGGCATTATTATGTTCGGCATGGGACTTACTCTGGAAGTTAAAGATTTTGCTTCCGCCATCAGGAATTATAAGGCTGTGGGGCTTGGAGTTGCTTTGCAGTATGCGGTTATGCCTATACTGGCGGTTACTTTATCGTCTCTGTTGGGGTTGCCGCAAGAGGCGGTGATCGGAATGGTCGTGGTGGGGGCTTGTCCCGGTGGAACGGCTTCTAATGTTATAGCACATCTTGCTAAAGCCAATGTTGCTCTTTCCGTAACCATGACCTTGATTTCAACCTGTCTGTCACCAATTCTCACTCCCGCGATTATTTATCTTGTGTTGAACCAACAGATTGAAATTCCCTTTTTACCAATGGTTGAATCGGTATTCTGGATTGTGGTTTTTCCGCTTGTTGACGGACTTATATTCAGAAAACTTTTCCGCAAAAAAATTGATCCGATTATACATATATTCCCGAGTCTCTCCATTTTGGTTATAGCTTTGCTGATTGCCTGTATTATCGGGCTTAATCATGACATGCTGGCAACTTTCCCCGTGTTGGTTTTTGTTGCCGTTGTGCTTCATAATCTTGGGGGGCTTGCTGCTGGTTACTGGGGGGGCAGGATTACGGGGTTGTCACATAAAGACAGTCTTACTCTTGCCATCGAAGTGGGGATGCAGAATTCCGGCCTTGGGGTTGCTTTGGCTACGAAATATTTTGGCGCTGCCAGTGCTTTGCCCGGAGCTCTTTTCAGCTTGTGGCATAATATTTCAGGGGTTTATCTGGCAAATAGAAACCGAAAGGTATCAGACAAGTAATTAAAAACCCCGCCCTTAAGAAAGGGCGGGGTTTTTTTTAGCAATTCGGGACGGATACAGCTAAACCTGCTTCTGAAGTTTCTTTGTATTTACTGCTCATATCTTTGCCGGTTTGGGCCATGGCGGCAATTGTTTCATCCAGAGTAACTTTGTGGAATTTTCTGTTTTCAACGGTCGCGATCAGGAATGCGTTATAAGCTTTCACAGCTCCCATGGCATTTCTTTCAATACATGGGATTTGCACGTATCCGCCTACAGGATCACAAGTCATTCCAAGGTGGTGCTCCAAAGCTGTTTCAGCAGCATTCTCCGTGCGCCAGAATTTGAATCCAGCGGCGTAGGTGATAAGAGCTGCCGCCATTGAAGATGCAACTCCGATTTCGCCCTGACATCCAACCTCAGCTCCGGCGATGCTCGCGTTATGTTTGGCAATAAAACCCACAGCTGCCGCGGCGAGCATTCCTCTGCGAACCATGTTGCGGCTTACCCCTGCGTCTTCTTCAAGGGCGTAAACTACAGCTGGGATAACCCCTGCTGAACCAGAGGTCGGTGCTGTTACGACAATATGTCCTGCCGCATTTTCTTCGGAAGCAGCAAAGGCATAAGCGTTTAACCTGATCAAAAAGTTAGATGGATCTTCATACCCTTTTGGGGTGGAGGTGATGAGCGTTTTCGCCTTTCTGTGCAGTCCTAATGTCCCGGGAAGAACTCCTGTTGCGGCCAGCCCTTTGTTTACAGCTTTTTTCATGATATCCAAAATGTTATCGAGCTTTGCTATTACGTCTTCTTCAGAAGTTTCGGTAATGGCTTTTTCATTTTCCAGGATAACTTCATGGAGACGCTTTTCTGTCTCTGTAAGAATTTCTTTCAATTCCTCCATATTGCCGTATTTATAGATAGGGGCCCGTGTAAGAGCAGGTTTTTGACCTTTCCATTTAATAAAACCACCACCGATAGAATAATACTCCTGTTCAAAAAGAATTTCATCTCCGTTTTTAAGACATATTAGCAGAGTATTACTGTAGGGAAAGTCGTTTTTAACTTCGGCAAAGATAACATTTTTTATAGAGAGCGGCAGAGAAATTTTTCCACTTTCAAATTGGTGTTCAATGCCGTCGGCAAGGCTGTCCAGAAAGTCGCAATCGACTGTGTCCGGCGAGTTTCCAAGCAGTCCAGCAATTACGGCTCTATCAGTTCCATGACCTTTACCTGTTGCGCTTAAGCTGCCGTAAAGTCTTACTTCTATTGAAGTCGGGTCTTTTTTGAATTGAATTTCTTTAACTGATTCGTTGAAGTTATATCCCGCTTTCATGGGTCCGATTGTGTGTGAGCTTGAAGGTCCCGGGCCGATTTTAAAAAGTTCAAAAACAGAAGTCGTGATAGCGGTCATAGAACCCTCCTTGACCATGGAATATGATTATGAAATTGCTATTAGCATATTGGATGGTTTTGAACAAACAAGTTTTAGCTTATGGAGTGGTGGAAATGATAGTTGTATCCGGCTGTCTTGCAGGGATTAAATGTAAATATAATGGTACAGAAAGCACTGATGAAACTGTTGTTGAGCTGGTGAAACAAGGCAAGGCTATTCCCGTATGCCCTGAACAGTTAGGAGGGCTGCCAACGCCTCGTCCTTGTTGCGAATTTGTCGGGGACAGAGTGCTTACAACTTTAGGTATAGATGTAAGTGAGCAGTTTTTAAAAGGTGCAGAAGAAGGTTTGCGGTTAGCAAAGCTGGTCGGTGCAAAAAAAGCAATCCTCAAATCGCGCTCCCCATCGTGTGGGTGCGGTAAAATATATGATGGAACTTTCAGTGGTAGGTTAATTGATGGCGACGGACTTTTTTCCGCTATGCTTAAAGAGAATGGGATAACTGTCGAATCTGTTTAATACAAAATCCCCGGGATCATCGCAAATAGAATGATTCCGGGGATTTTAATTGCTTTAGAAAATTAAACAGTTAAGCACGTTTAGTGAATAATTTTATTTTCTTTAATCAATTGCTTGGCAACGTTCAAATCGTAGAGAGCCAGAGGGTTGCGGTCTGAGCCTCGCTCTTTATATTCTTCGGCTGCTTCAAGGATAACGTCGTATGGAAGCCATTCGTGTTTATCCCAGATAGTAGGATTTTCATTGCTCCACAGTCTGAATTCAATGTCAGTACTGTCTTGGCTTTCCCTGACATACATGCGGGTTTCTCGGGTCTGGAGGGATGGATAGTAATATAATCCGCGTTCATCTTTCATATTTAAGCACTCCCTTTTGTTTTGCGAAGTGAAAAAGAACTACCGTTAGGAGTTGCGATAATTCCAAATCCTGAAAGGACTCTGTTTAGCGATCTGCCGAAAAAGAAATCCATTGACTCCGCAGGTAATCCTGATTTTTCAACAAGTAATTCTCTTATTGATTTGTCATAAACCAGCATTTCAAGAAGATCTAGTTGTAATTCAGCGCTGTTTTCCCATTTTTCAAGGATTTTTTTAGCGAGTTCCGCCAATTGTAGAGGAGCGCATTTAAGTTCGTGCTCTTCGATAATTTCAAAGACCGGATGTCCTTCAGGAAGCACATCTTTTCTGGTGATTCTGTCTTTGTCATACATTTTTCGAAGAGGCTCAGGATCTCCGCAAAAAAGAGTCTTGCACTCAATAGGTCTATCTTTGTAAATACGACAAGCCTGAGTTGACGGAGCCAGGAATTTGCATGTCCATTCCTGTCCGACTCCTTTGATTTTCAGAATTTCACTCGCCAATGGGACAACTGCGCCCTCAGGCTGATCATAAGCCAGTTCGCCTATTCTTAGAGTCACTATGTCAGTCAGGTCTATTCCGCCTTCGATACTGAGAAGGTGGAGGTCCTGCGAGTGAAGAGCCGGGCCGCCTTTGCGACAACATGTGCCGCATTGTTTGCATTCTTTCATAACTTTAAGGTCACTTTTTCAAGTTTATGTTGCTGGTTATTGAATTTTTTTGTAGGTAATATTGCTAATGACGCATCTGGCGTCGAGAAGAGTAAATACGCTGATAAAGGTATGCTTGGCAAGCCTAGGTTTATCTACTCTAAAACCTTGCCTGAGTTGACAAAGGGCATAATAGTTCCTTATCTCACCTGCTAGGTTGTTTTTTTTTTCACTTAAGGGTATCGTGCCCTCCCTTACATCGTTATGATTTAAGGGGTCTCGAATTAAGATGAGGAAGCAACTGGGTTTAGACCGAATTTTCGGTTCTCTAAATCGGATGCCTAATTGTATCGGTAGGTATATCTATTAAACTTTATGGAGGTTTAAGGGAATGGCGAAACACAAAACTCCCTTGTTGGACCAGCTAGAAAGCGGGCCCTGGCCTAGCTTTGTGTCTGACTTGAAGCTGGAAGCGAGCGCTAGAGCCAAAAATGAGAAGGGCGTGAATTATCAGATTCCCGTTGAAGTCTGTGAAGACCTTCTTGGCGTTCTAGAGCTATCTTACAACGATGGTGAAACACATTGGAAGCACGGCGGAATCGTAGGCGTATTCGGTTACGGAGGCGGCGTTATCGGTCGTTACTGTGACCAGCCTGAAGCATTTCCTGGTGTAGCTCATTTCCACACAGTCCGTGTGGCACAGCCTACAGGTAAATATTACACCACCGCATTCCTACGTCAGATTACTGACATTTGGGACATGCGTGGATCAGGTCTGACCAACATGCATGGTTCCACAGGTGACATCGTCTTCCTTGGAACAACCACTCCTCAGCTCGAAGAAATTTTCTACGAACTGACTCATGAGGCAAATGTTGACCTTGGTGGATCCGGCTCCAACCTGCGTACCCCTGCAGCATGTCTTGGTAAATCCCGTTGTGAGTACGCTTGTTACGACACACAGGCAATTTGCTATGACATGACTATGGAATTCCAGGATGAACTTCATCGTCCAGCTTTCCCTTACAAATTCAAATTTAAATTTGATGGTTGTCCTAACAGCTGTGTTTGCGCACTTGCTCGTTCTGACTTCTCAGTTGTAGGTATCTGGCGTGATGAAATCCGCATCGATCAGGAAGCTGTTGCAGCTTACATCGGCGGAGAATTCGCTCCTAATGCTGGCGCTCACTCCGGTGGAAACTGGGGTAAGTTTGATATCCAGTCTGAAGTTTGTGACAACTGCCCAAGCAAGTGTATTAAATACGCTGACGGCAAACTCACAATCAATGACAAAGAATGTGTACATTGTATGCATTGTATCAACACCATGCCTCGTGCATTGATGATTGGTAATGATCGTGGTGCATCCATCCTTTGTGGTGCTAAAGCTCCGATTCTTGACGGTCCTCAGCTCAGCTCTCTTTTGATTCCTTTCATCAAGGTTGAAGAACCTTTCACCGAAGTTAAAGATGTTGTTGAAAATATCTGGGACTGGTGGATGGAAGAAGGTAAAAACCGTGAGCGTCTTGGTGAAACCATGCGTCGCATGGGCTTCCAGAAACTTCTTGAAGTTACCAATACCAAGGCTGATCCAAGACACGTACAGGAACCTAGACACAACCCTTACATCTTCTGGAAAGCGGATGAGGTTGCTGGTCCTTGGGAACGTGACGTTAACGAATACAGAAAAAGACACCAGAGATAACTCGGGAGGACAGATATGGCGTTCGTATCTTCTGGCTATAATCCAGATAAGCCGATGGAAAACAGAATCTCGGATATTGGACCTCGTGATTATAATGAGTTCCTTCCTCCGGTTCTTAAAAATAACTATGGACAGTGGAAATACCACGATATCCTCGAGCCAGGCATTCTGCTTCACGTAGCAGAATCAGGCGATGAAGTTTACACAATTCGTTGCGGTACTGCTCGTCTTATGAGTATTACTCTTATCCGCGAAATGTGTGACATCGCTGATGCTCATTGTGATGGTCACCTGCGCTTCACAACACGTAATAACGTTGAGTTCATGGTTGATTCCAAGGACAAATGTGACGCACTTAAGAAAGACCTTCAGTCCCGTAAGTTTGACGGTGGCAGCTTCAAGTTCCCAATAGGTGGAACAGGCGCTGGTGTTTCTAACATCGTTCATACTCAGGGTTGGGTTCATTGTCATACACCTGCAACCGATGCTTCCGGTACTGTTAAAGCCATCATGGATGATCTCTTCGAAGAGTTCACCGGCCATAACATGCCTGCTATGGTTCGTATCGCTGTTGCTTGTTGTCTTAACATGTGTGGTGCTTGTCATTGTTCCGACATCGCTGTTGTCGGTATTCATCGCAAGCCTCCTATCATTGACCATGAATACCTCGACAACCTTTGCGAAATTCCTTTGGCAGTTTCAGCTTGTCCTACCGGCGCTGTTCGTCCTACTAAGATCGAAATCGACGGTAAACAATTCAAGACTGTTGCTATTAAAGAAGAGCGTTGCATGTTCTGTGGTAACTGCTACACAATGTGTCCTTCACTGCCTCTTTCCGATAAGGAAGGCGACGGTATTGCTCTGATGGTTGGTGGTAAGGTTTCTAACCGTATCAGCATGCCTAAGTTCTCTAAAGTTGTTGTTGCATTTATTCCTAACGAACCTCCTCGTTGGCCTACACTTACTAAAACTGTCCGCAAAATCGTGGACGTTTACAAAGCAGATGCTAACAAGTACGAACGTCTGGGCGACTGGGCAGAGCGTATTGGTTGGGAACGTTTCTTCGAAAAGACTGGTATCGAGTTTACTCCCCATCTTATCGATGACTTCCGTGATCCAGCTTATTACACTTGGCGTCAGTCCACTCAGTTCAAGTTCTAGGAATTGAGAATATAGGGGCGCGGCAAAGTGCCGCGCCCTGTTTTAAAAAAAGGGGCTAATTATGGCGATCGAGCTAGAATCTGCAAAAAAAGTAATTATGGACTTCCTAGTTTCAAAGACCGGGGCTAAAAGCAAATTTTACTTCAATGATTTTACCAAACTTTTCCCTGATGAAAAGGGTCGTGACGTTAAAAAAGTCCTGACTGCACTCGTTAAGGAAGAAAAAGTTGTATATTGGTCAAGTGGTAGCACTACCATGTACGGCATGTCCGGCGCTGGTAAACAGGGCGGAGCTGAGGGCGAATAGACCTTTTTAGGCCTAGAGTCTTGAATGCCTTGTCCAATTTTTTGGACAGGGCATTTTTAGTTTTGAATTCCTATCGTTGACTTAGCGGGTAAATGTTTTATGAATTTTCCTCGTCTTGTTCTCGCCGGACTTAGCGGCGGCACTGGTAAAACCATTGTCACTCTGGGTCTTTGTAGAGCTTTTAAAAATCTCGGCAAGAGTGTGAAACCCTTTAAAAAGGGGCCGGATTATATTGATGCAAAATGGCTGGGACTGGCTTCCGGGCAATTTGCGACAAATCTGGATCCTTTTTTAATGTCTGTTGATAAGCTGAAAGCCTTATTTCTTGAGAAGGGGCAAGGGGCAGATATATCAATAGTAGAAGGGAACAGAGGTCTTTTTGATGGTAAAGATGTGGAGGGAACCTGTTCCACCGCTGAACTTGCCAGAATAATAAATGCCCCCGTGATTTTAGCGATTGATTGTACTAAAATGACTCGCACTGTTGCAGCCATAGTCGCCGGTTGCAAAGCATTTGAAGACGGTTTTAATCTCGCAGGAGTTATCCTTAATCGTACAGGCGGTGATCGGCATCGTAATATTCTGCAAAAATCTATCGAAACCTATACAGACGTTCCTGTTCTTGGAATGCTTCCTAAACTCAGCAAAAATCCTATCCCTGAACGCCACATGGGGCTTGTTTCCAACACAGAGTATGGACCACAAGATGAATCCTTAGAAATACTTGGGAAAATGGCACAGGATTGCATTGATCTTGATAAAATTTTTGAGATTGCTTCAAATTCAGGCAATATCCCGCAAAATGAGGAACCTCTTTGGTCTGGTATAGAGCTCGTAAGTGAAGAACATCCTGTAATAGGTGTGGTTCGTGATGAGGCTTTGTGGTTTTACTATGAAGAAAATCTCGAATCTTTGACAAAGGCCGGTGCTAAAATCGAGGAAGTTTCACTTATATCGGATGATCCGTGGCCTGAAATTGATGGTCTTTATCTTGGTGGAGGATTTCCTGAAACACTTGCACCTGAACTCTCTGCGAATAAAGATAGAAGAGAGCACGTCAGTAAATTAGCTGATTCAGGACTTCCAATTTATGCTGAGTGCGGTGGTTTTATGTATCTTGGCGATGACGTCGAATATGAAGGGACGAAATATCCGATGGCAGGAGTTTTGCCTCTATCAACCTGTTTATGCGCCAAACCTCAAGGGCTTGGGTATACCGCAGGAAAAATTATTCAGGAAAATATTTTCTTTCCAGCCGGAACCGAGATTGTCGGTCATGAATTTCATTATTCTCTTTGTATCAGCAGAACAGATTCGAACCCTTCTTATGCTTTAAAGCTTAGTCGCGGGAAAGGCATGGCTGATGGATTTGACGGGATGATTAAAAATAATGTTTATGCCGGTTACAATCATATTCATGCCCTTGGTGCGCCATGCTGGGCTGGAAATTTTGTGAAGGCTGCGCTGCTATTTAAAAAGGAAAGAAAGTAATCAGGGCATATAAGCTCTGGCAATTTTGAAAATGTCATCATAATTAAGCTTGTTTCTTATTCCAATACACATTTCAGTAGCCATCTGCATTTTACGGTTAGAATATTTCAATATTTCCTTACTTTGTGCTGTTAAATTTAATCTGAGAACTCTGTGTTCAAATCCGTCAATTACCTGAGTAAGGCCGTTCGCATAAAACGGGGTTTTGATGTGCGGTATGAATTGTTCAAGTTGCTGTTTTCCTTCTTTGCGACTCAGTATGATGTGGAAAAGCATTTTCACGAGCAGTCTGTCACCCTGAAGTTTATGGTCGAATTCCAGAAGAACATTCTGGTCGGATTCTTTATCATTCAATCCGTCCAATAATCCGTGAGCCAGAGTGAATGCTTTTTTTTCAGAGATAAGTGCTGTCGGGTATTGCGATGCCATGCGAACGAAAGATATTCGGGGATTTTCCTGTGAAGACATTGCAAGCAAGGCAATACACATGGAAGACAGTTTGCGTGAGTATTCGTCAGAAATTGTTTCAGATTTTGCTTCAGCCAGACGGCGGATGATCGTTTCATCCAGTTCTGAAAATCCTGTTTCAAGCAGATGTTTTATAAACGGTTCGCGAGTGTATTTAATTTCTTCATCAAGTACTTTTTTGCTGCGCTTGACGTCGATAAGTTTTTTAATTGAAAGCCAATAGGCAGCCAACCCTTCGGCAGGCATTTCTAAAATGTCAAAATCTTTTTGTTCTTTCATTGGATTTCCTTGTATTTCCTATTGTCTGATTGTAACTGAATTTGTTCGGGAAACAAAGTCCACTTGTTATAGATTTTGATATTGAATTTTTTCAAATAGCAGGGAATTAAATATGATTGTATTACCGGAATTTGATACCACCGCTTTTCAGATTGGACCGCTTAAAGCCAACTGGTACGGCCTTATGTATATGATAGGGTTTGCCTTTGCGTGGGGTCTTGGTCGCTATCGCGCGTCAAAGCCGACTAATAACTGGACTCCTATACAGGTTGATGACCTTATCACATGGCTTGTTGTCGGTTTGGTTGTGGGGGCACGAGTCGGTTATTGTCTCATATATGAACCTGCCTATTTTATTGCGCATCCTGTTGATATTTTAGCTGTGTGGAAAGGCGGAATGTCTTTTCACGGCGGGGCGGCTGGTGTTGCTATTGTGGCTTGGAGATTTGCTAAATCCACTGACAGGGCAACTCTTGATGTCGGTGATTTTATGACACCGCTTGCGCCGCTTGGGTTGCTTTGCGGTCGGATCGGTAACTTTATTAATGGTGAGCTGTGGGGGCGGACCACGGACGTTCCTTGGGGAATGGTTTTTCCAAGTCAGCGGGCCGGTGATCTGCCGCGCCATCCTTCTCAGCTTTATGAAGGTGCTCTCGAGGGTCTTTTATTATTTTTAATTTTGTGGGTCTGGTCAGCAAAACCGCGTCCGAGAGGAACGACCACAGGTTTATTTTTAATTGGATATGGAATATTCAGGGCGTTTGTAGAATTTTTCAGGCAACCTGATCCGCAGTTGGGATTCCTTGCCTTCGGTTGGCTTACTATGGGACAATTGCTTTGTGTTCCTATGATTCTGGTCGGGCTTCTACTTTTTGTCTGGGGAGTCAAGAAGGGGCCTGTTCCTCCGGCAGCGAAGGCTTAGGTCTCGAAAAAGATTTTTTATATACAAATTATTCTCATTTTGAATTAATTACCCGCATTTTTTTCCGGTTTTTCTGGAAAATGCGGGTTTTTTGTTTGCAAAAAAGGGTTATTGCTGTTTTTTTGCTTATTGTTATTAGTTTTTGTTTAATTATGTTATACTAAATTAGGTGAAAAATATTTTTAAAGAAGCATTTGATATCTAAACATAAATTTATTTACTATATTTAGGCTTCAAAAAATATGCGGTTACTATATTGATAAGTGTGCAAACGGAGTTACTATATACTATAGAGCAATTTAAAAAACGAGGTGTATCATGTCACCTACACAAAATGCTGACTTAAACTCTATTGGTGTTGTTCTCGCCGCAAATGGTGAGGTTTTTCTTCAGTCTGATTCCGGTATGAGGACGGTTCAATCCGGTGCTCCTGTTTATGCGGGCGAGGAATTGATTACCGGACCTGGAAGTACTGCGGAAATCCGGTTTGTTGACGATACTCTTCTTTCTCAAGGGGCGGATTCTTCAATCTCCCTTGACGACTATATATATGATAACACGGACGACACAGCGTCCGAACTTCTCTTTAAAATGAGTCAGGGAACTTTCCGTATGGTGACGGGTAAGATTGCTGAACAGAATCCGGAAAGATTCAAGGTCGGTTCTCCTCTTGCGACTATCGGAATTAGAGGAACGATTACTGTTCATGAAATCGGCCCGGATGGCGAAAAGCACGGGGTTGAAGAAATTCACAGTGGTAAGGCTTTGTTGATTCAAAGTATCGACGGTCAGATCCGTCAGATTTCAACGCCTCGTGCGTTGGTGGATATTGCTGCATCCGGTCTTATGAGTACGGTCCGTCCAATGACGATTCAGGAATTTGAAGAGTTCCAGTCTATCGCTCCCGCAGCTATTCAGGCTGAACAGGAAATTCAGGAACAGCAAGATCAGGAAGATCCAGATCAAAAGGATCAGCAGGACGAAGGTGATCAGCAGCAAGGTGAAGGCGAAGGTGAAGGTGGAGAACCTGATGCTGACGTAAGTGTTATGCTGGGTGATGTTTTTGGTGGTGAATTCGGTTTAGAACAATCAGTTGATGCCTTTATGCTCGGACTTGCTCAAGATGCTTTGGATGCCCTTGCTCAGGGTGATTTAGTCACAGCGCAGGAATTACTTCAAAAGCTGGAAGATATTCCGACCGACGATGATATTCTAGAGTTGATCGAAAATACCGGGACAGGTGATATTCCTGATGATGGGGAAGGGCATACGCATACCTCGGATGACGGAATTACCTGGGTTCTCGGTACTTCCGGTGATGATACTTTGATAGGTACAGAGAATACTGACTATATTAACGGTCTAGGCGGAAACGATACGATTCATGGATTGGGTTCAAATGATACTCTTTATGGGGATACTGGAAACGATACCATTTTCGGCGATCACGGGAATGATTATATTCTCGGTGGAGCCGGCGATGATACGATTGGCGGTGACAGCGGAACGAATACCCTGAATGGTGGCGAAGGACTTGACTATGTATCATACGCAAGTTCCTCTGCGTTTGTTACTGTGTGTATAGATTCCGGGACCGCAGAGCATGGTGATGATATTGATTATCTAACAAGTTTTGAAGGCGTAATCGGTTCAAGTTATAACGATTCTTTTTTTGGTGGAACCAATGCCGCCACATTTATCGGTGGTAATGGAAATGATTTTATAGAAAGTGTAAATAACTTTGACGTAACATCGTACGAAGATGCAACCGGTGGAGTTTCTGTTAACTTGGACTTAAGCTCCGGTGAGGCGTTTGGAGATGGTACAAATTATTCAGGAATAGGGATAGATACTCTTCGTGATGTAAATAACGTGATAGGCTCCGGTTATGCGGATAGTTTGCTTGGTAATGGAAATGCTAACACTATCACCGCAGGCGCCGGTAACGATACCCTTACTGGTTTAGTGGGGGCTGACCTGCTGATCGTAGGTTCTGGTAATAATGAAATCCGTTACACTTCTTCGGGACAGGGAGGAGATACTGTGACAAATTTCATTTCAGCTAACGATACTTTCAAGTTCAGCTCCGCCAGTTACAGTTCCGGCGCATTCCAGCAGGTTGCCGATTATGCTGAGACCGGTACTGGGGCAACCGGTTCTGGAGCTTATTTTATCTATGATCCGACTAATGATAAATTGTTTTATGATTCAGATGTTACCGCTGGTGTAGTAGGAGAGCTTATTGCCACGGTTGATGAGGTCAATGCAAGTGATATTGTTTTGTATTAATCTCTGAATCTTAATTCTACTTATAAGGCCGCTTCGTTTTTTGCGAAGCGGCCTTTTTACTTCTATACGACTGGTGGCATTTGAAGAAAAATAACTATTTTTTTAATGGGTACTATGTCAGGCTAAACGGAAATTGATACTTGAAGCAGGTCGCATTAGAATTTGAAACAGAAAGTCACAGACAAGGTAGCAAATGAATAAAATAGATGTAATCCTCGGCAAAATTGACGATCTAGAGAGAGATCTTCGCGGTGAATTGCGGAATGTGCAAAATAAATTTTTTTATACGGTACAGGAAAGAAAAGTCCGTTTCAGTGCGGAGGTAAAGGCCGCTCATCGGGAGTTTGCCGCTAGATGGGTTGATTATGTATATGATTCAGGGGTCTGGGTTATTCTAACCCTGCCGTTTATCTGGATGCCTATTGTTCCGGCTTTAATTCTGGATGTTACGGTCTGGCTGTATCAGCTTATGTGCTTCCCTGTTTACGGAATTCCGAGGGTGAAACGTAGAGATTACGTTGTGCTTGATCGCCATACTCTAAGGTATTTAAACTTAATTGAAAAAGCTAATTGCTTTTATTGCAGCTATTTTAACGGACTTATCGGGTTTGTGCGTGAGGTTGGGGCAAGAACAGAGCAGTACTGGTGTCCTATTCGTCATGCCCGTCCGGTTAAGTCGGTTCATAGCCGTTATCGTCATTTTTTCAAGTATGGTGATGCTGAAGGATATCGCAAAGGATTAGCTGAAGTGCGTGAAACTTTTGATGATACTGAATAGTTTTAAATTATGCTTTCTAATAAAAAAGGTCGCTTCAGATAATCTGAGGCGACCTTTTCCAGTTTTATGTAACGAGTCAGCTTTGTTTATTTAAAAAACTTTGAGCATATTCATCATGACAATTGCAACAAGTAGCGGGCTTACATACTTGATGAGGAAGAATAATACATCGACAACTTTTTCGTTTTTGATGAGTCCATGATTGCTAAGCTCAGCTTTGAATCTGTTTTTACCAAATACCCAGCCGGTGAAAATGCAGATGAGCAGTCCGCCTGCGGGCATGCAGAGATTGGAGGAAAGAAAATCGAAAAGGTCAAAGAAGTTCATACCGAAAACTTTTACATCTTTGGTCAGACTGCTTGAAAGTGCAGCGGGTGCACCTAGAAGCATTATCAGCAGTGCTGTTGTGAGGGTGGCTGCCTTGCGCGACATTTGGCGCGCCTCACAAAGGTAGGCAACCGGCACTTCAAAGAGAGACAGCATTGCCCCTGTTGCTGCTACAGCTGTTAATATAAAGAAGAGAACTGCGAACAGATGGCCCATAGGCATGGATGCGAACACCGCAGGGATTGTGATGAAAAGCAGAGAAGGTCCTGCTGACACATCAAAACCGTATGCGAATACGGCCGGAAAAATGGCGATACCTGCCAGCAGGGAGATCAGAAGATCTGCTAGGACTACGCGGGTTGCTGTTAAAGGAATGTTCTGGGAATTTTTAAAGTATGAGCCGTATGTCATCATGGTTCCCATCCCGATGGAAAGTTTGAAGAAGGCAAGCCCCATTGCCATCAGAATGACAGAGCCGGAAATTTTGGAGAAGTCGGGGGCAAAAAGAAATTCAAGTCCTTTTTCTGCTCCGGGTAGAGTCAGGCTTCTGCCGCAGATGACAAGCAGCAGTAAAAAGAGAATAGGCATCAATTTAATGGTGACCTTTTCAATACCTTTGGAAATACCGAAAGTGATGATTATTGACACAAATATGATTACAAACCATTGCCAGCCGATTGATTGAACTGGATCAGAAATAAGATCTGCAAATGCCGTTGAGGCTATTGTGGGGTCGGTTGTAAGAATCGAGCCTGAAATTCCTTTGAATATATAAGCAAAAACCCATCCAGCTACTTCGGTGTAGAAGCAGAGAATTAAAAAAGCAGCAACAACTCCGGATATTCCGACAATCCCCCAAGGCTGACCTTTGGGAGAAAGTTTGCGCAGAGTGGTGATGGCATTTGCTTTGACTGTACGGCCCAGCATAATTTCTGAGATCATAACCGGAAGGCCGACAACAACTGTGCAGGCGAGGTACACAAAAAGGAAACTGGCCCCGCCGTTTGTTCCGGTCATGGACGGAAATTTCCAGATGTTTCCGAGGCCGACAGCAGAACCTAAAGTGGCGGCAAGCATTCCAAGATTTGATGTAAAGGCATCTCTTACTGAATGTCCGGCTTTGTGGTGTTTATCGCTCATATTTTATACTTCCTGAAATGTAATATTTAAAAAACTAAAAACGCCCTACCACCAAGTCGAGCAGTGTTCAACAGTTAAATAAGTATATTATTTTGTATAACACTGTTTTTTTAGTTCTATAATAAAATATATGTTTTATGTGCCTGTTATTTTTCTTGTTTCTTAAAAAAAGTCTCCGCATTGTAAATGGGGAGACTTTTTTATTAATGTAGTTTTAAATTCAAAAAGGTTAGATTGCGTCTTCGAGTATTTTTTTGAATCGTGAGGTGACACCGCTAACTATTTCAGACTGGTGAGTGTTGTCACCGCCCGCATAAACTGCAACCTGTGATTTTTCACGGGCTCGATATGCGGTGAATCCGGTTTCTTCATTATATTTTTTGATTTGAGTGTCACCGAAGTTGATCACGTATTTTTTTCTTTTGGCAAGTGAATCAACAAGTCCTATCGCAATGTCCGCGACCATGATGTAGGTGTCTTCGGTAGAATAGCTTCCGAGAACTGCTCCGACTGTAGCACCTCCGGCAGTGCCGAGTATTGCTCCGTCCGTGCTGCTAGGGCTTTTGCCTCCGACATAACCACCGGCTGCCGCGCCAACCAGGCCGTATTCAATAGCCATGTTTGTGGATATCTGGCCGGAATAACGCATGTTGATATCAATATGAATACCGTATTTTTTGCCTTTGGTAATCTTGTACCCTTTTTCGATGTATGCTTTTTCAATATCATTGCGAAGAGCTTTCAGATTGACCGCAGGGTCACCGGAAGTGTTGCGGATAGATAATTTAATTGTCGGGTTTGAAAACTGTGACGGGTCCATGAACAGATTGCCGTTCATGTAGGAACCATACATCAAACCTGTGCCTTTTTCTCTGACCATTCCCATACGCTGTCTGGACTGACAACCGGAGAGGATCATTGTCAAAGCTATAATTGCCAGAAGAGCACTGAATATTCTTGTTTTATTTGTCATTTAAAATACCTATTTGCGATAATTTATGCCGTTTTGTTTAAGAAAGTCGATGATTTCGGCATAATGAACTGAGAAGTTAAGGCCTTCGGTTGCTTGTTTAGAGAGTCCCCATGTGTTCACACCGACCAACTTATCTTTATAGAACAAAGGACCGCCGGAGTTACCGTGGTTAATGGGGGCGTCAGTCTGAATGTAGCGAACCTTGCGGCCTGAAGGAGCCGGGCCCATGCCTTGAAGGTTTCTGTATGCACTGAAAACACCGCGAGTAATGGTGTAAGGATATGCTTCGGGGTGACCTATAGCTTCGAGAGTTACACCTGCGGGCAAGGATTTTTTAGAATAGAATGTGACCGGTTTTCCGCGTGTCTGTATTTTTATCAGAGCAAGGTCACGGTGCATGTCATAAACCATCACCTTACCGAATGTTTCCATGTTATTATGGAGTTTCATTTCTGCAAACTGACTTCCTTCAACTACGTGAAAGTTTGTCAGAATAACATCGTCTGTGACAAAGAATCCGCTTCCCATTCCGCCTTGCGGGTTGAAAACGACGACAACAGAATCGAAGCGCGGATCGTTTCCGGTGTCGGAATCATATTTATTTGAGTAGAATTCAGCCAAAGCCTTGTTCCGGTCATGGAGAATGGATTTTTGAATTTTAGCTATGTTTGTATATTTTTTGTCTTTGCCTCTTTGAGAAGCGTAATGTCCTAAAATGTCGGACAAATTGACGCTGACAGGCTGTTTTTCATAGTTTTCAAGGTCCTGCTCTGTTTTGAACTTGGACAGGATGGAATTCGCTTCCGGGTCTTCATCCTGAACACCGTAAGCAACTTTAAAAGTACGCTGCTGTGTTATATCAAAATGATTTTCATAGTAAGCTTTATTGCGGCGGTCGATGATGTAGTATTGAACTGAAGCCTGCTTTGCGTCTTTTACAGTTACAATTTTGTAGTTGTATTTTTGATAGACTGGCAGATTCAGCATGCGCGGAGTATTTGTTGCATTGGCCTGCGCTGATAGAAAATGTTTTTCATTCAGATCGATTTCTGACTGCATTGTCATTAATGCAAGAGCTCCGCCAAGTCCCTGCATTTTAAACTGGTTTATTTTGAATTGGAGCCCGTTGTTAGCCATTTGAGCGTTCTGGTAAATCATCTGAGTTTTGTCGTATTTATTATTGTAAGTTTCGCGATACCCAGTGATTAGCTTACTTTTTTCTGCTTTGTATCCGGTTGTTTTGCGGTTTATTTTTGAAACAGCTTCATTGATCAGAATTATGATATCCGCATCTTTTGCGGTCTGCGAATTGAACATTCCGTGTGCTTCAGCCTGTTCAGCCTGAATGGGCATATCAACGTCAATGCCGAGCCCGAATTCAATGCCGTGCTGTTTCATCATTGTCTTACTGGTAACTCTGACGAAGGCAATTTTACAATCCGGAATTTCAGCGACATCAAATCCGGCTTTTGTCGTGCTCTGGAAGGCTTTGATTATAGCGCGTAAGGATGGAGTGCTTTTCCCTGCAACACGGCGGAGAGCATTTTTGTAGTACTGCGCTCCAAGATTATTTTTGAAGTTTTCTGAAAGATCAGGGCCGTAAGTGTTCATCAAATGAGGAACGCCTGTTCCTTTTGCTGCAAGGATTGTCTTTGTGAAGAAATCTGCTTGCGAATCCAGAAAATCTGTATTGTTAAGCTTTACCGGATAGATTTCAAAAAAACTTTTTCCAGTTAAAAGCGGGTACTTTTGAAATGCTGCTGCTGTGCCGTCAGTTATGATTTTTGTTTTTTTTGCCTTGGAAGATTGCAACTGAGCAAGTTCAGCCGGAACCTGATTAAATACAGTAAGTATTGATTCAGATGCTGCGGTAGCAATCATTTCGCCGGCATCTGTAAGTTTATCTTCAATTATGGGCCACTGCTCAACCGGCGCAGGCCATGTAATAGAATCTACACGAGCTTTTGAGGCTGTCAGTTTAGGCTGAAACATAAGTTTTATGGATGAAGCAAGTGCTTCTAACTGTGGGCGGGTTTCAGGATTTTCATTGAAAAAGGCTTTATTCTGCACCCAGACTTGTTCAGCTTTAAGCAGGTTTTTTTGCTGTACCAACTGCGTGATGTGGTCCGCAGGCGTAAAGAACATTGAATAATTAGTGTCTCCGCCTTTACCTGTTCCGGCAGTTTTACAGCCAGCGACAGAGATCATTATTAATAGCAATAATCCTAAAAACTTAAGCCTCACGACTTCCTCCAGTATGAATACAAAATAACAACGACACCATTAAAGTAGAAACTCGGTATCATAATCAAGGTGTCTATATCAAGGAAGGTCTTGGCAGAAATTAAGATTTAAAGAATGTAATTTTAGTGTATTGTAATAAATCTTTAGAATAGATTTACTTGTTTTTAAGTGTGAGCTGGCGAAGATGTAGTCTTGAGGCTTGTAAGCAGAAAGCTTCGAGGCGAGCCTCTATCAGTTGAGGAAAGGGGTTTCCGTCTGTTTCTATGGCGAGAAAGGGGAGTCTCGTGTCATCTTCAAGAACAGACGAAGCTTTTTTACCTGCGGATATAGCTTTGAAATTTTCACTGAGTATTGATTCTGCCACGCGAGAGGGCATACAACCGAATGGACCGATTGAAATAACTCCGCAGGATGGAGTTATAATTTCATGCAGTGAGGCTCCGACTGTAAGCACCGCTTCGCCTGTGAGATGTTTAGAAATATGAGGCTCGGCTGTTTTTACTATTTTCTGAATATCCGGACCGGAAAAGTTTACAAGTCCGCTTGCTGACAGGATAGAGCGAATCCGTTTTTCATAGTATCCCTTTACGCCTTGCTTGATGATGGACCCCAGTCCAGCTTTACCTTCAAGTCCTTTGCGATTCAGCCAGTCAGTATATTTCATCCATTCCAAAACAGGGGCAACCCGTACAATAAATCCTTCCGATGAAAGCCGCTCAGGCAGATTGCGCCGTGCAAGCGGATCGTGCCGGACATATATTTCACCGAGAAGTGAAATTACGGGATATTCTTTAATAGGTTTTTCAAGTTTAATAACGGAAAGGTCTTTCGCTCCCTTGTGAAGTGCTGTTGAGAATTCTTTCCAATCTGTTTTCATTGCATCAAGTAAATTTTGTCGTACTTTCCAGAATAGTTTTAGTGCGTTTTCCTTGTCCTTTGCTGCTGTCACAATAGTTGCGTGGATGTCCTCAAGAATAGATCCGGCAACGATTCCCTGCCATATGCCGAGAGTTACTTTTGTGCTTAATCCTCCGTAACCATTTGTAGAGCTGGGAGAAAAAATAGCAAGATCCGGTATTTCCAGTCGGCTGACAAGGTCATTCATAAAGACAGAGTACTGCCCGAAACGGCACGGTCCTTTTGCCGTGGGCATAAGGAAGAGTGAAACTTCGGACCCTTTTCTTTCTTCAAGGTGAGCAAGCAAAGCTCCGGCTGTTAATTGCAACGGGAGGCACTCTTTGCAGGATGAATTATTTCGTCCCAGTTTAAGTGCTTTTTCGTCAGCGTGGGGCAGCACTTTGTAGCGGATATTGTCTCTGCTCATTGAGGCTGCCAGAAAATCTGTGCTTATTTCTCCGAGGCTAGGAATAAGGAGTATTACCTCGGGATCGTTTATAGGACGCCATTTCCCTTTGGAATCAGTGATCCCTGAAATTTTATTGCGGGTTTCACTGCGTGCGGGAATAAAATCTTTTTTGTTTGAGTCAGGATTAATATTCTGTCGTTTGAAACCGTTTACAATATCAAGAAAGGCTTCAATGCGGGTTTCTATTCCGGCGTCCGCGGTGTGGCTGTCCAGTTCAAGGGTAAGAGATGGTTTTTTGCCCATGGCGCGTCTGAAATGGCTGAGCAGAAACGAGTCCGGTCCGCATGAAAAATTTGTGATGAATGTACCGAAAAGCTGCGGATGTTTTGCCGCATAATCCGCTGAATCTAAAATCTGCTCACCCGTTGCCCAGTACATATTGCGGTCTTTATTACATCCTTCGGTTTCTGTTCTCGGCAGCATATCGCAAGGAATAATATCGATAGAACGTGTGGAAAATTTGGCAGGGATTGATTTATTAGCCCATGAATTGAAAGCATTATACGGCCTGCCGAAGAGAGCGACAGCATTCTTTTCCGGATCTTTTTTGAGGTCTGTTAAGAACTGCTCACCTTTTTTGAGAAGGTCGTCAAAAAAGCGGTTCTGTTCGGCAACAGCTTCTTCAAAAGCTTGCGTGGCCTTGCCTGATTTTATACCGAGATTTTTTGCTGTTTTAACGAGAACTTTGCGGACTTGGTCTATTCCTTCCTGCATATGAATTACAGGAGTCAGCACGGATCTGTTTTCAAGTTCGGGAAAGGCTGAACGCAAATAGTACGGTTCACCCTGCACAAGTACACACGCGGAAGAGCGGTCGCCGCTTTTAAGTGGCAGTGATCGTAAATGAGGCAGAAAAACGTGATCTGTATTCAGTTTTAACAGTTCGCCCATGCTGCCGTGGGCAAGCTCAACGGGATGACAAAAGGGAGCGCCTTTCTGTTCAATACTTTCGGCATCAACCGAGGAAGGGAGTCTGACTCCGAATCCAAGTGAACTGAAAAAAGTATTGTAGAACGGAAACCATGTATTCATCAGTAATGAGCGGTTCATACCGATAACGGGTTGACCCTTTTCAGGTTCTTTCAGGTCGCGGTAAACTCTTTTTTCGCGCCATGTAACGAGGTCTTCGCCTTCGATTTTATGTGCGGAAATTTTAGAATTATCAAATCTGTTACAGATGCCGCCGAAGGGGAAAATTTTATTATTAATTTCAATGCGTGCGATGAAACATCCTAAGTCACAGTCTCTGCCTGCACCGTTACAGATAAAGGGAGATTTGTAGTGAACTTCTCTTTTCGAGAGTAGTTCAGGATCAAATATTCCTTCGGACAGTATCCCTTGCTGTGTACGTTTTGCCGCTTCGATGGCGACTCCGAAAGCTCCTGTCAGGCCGGGATGCGGAGGCACTATTATTTTACAGCCGGTAAGGGCCGCCATAGCAACAGGAACGGCTTTGTTGTAGCAGACTCCGCCTTGCATGAAAATTTTGTTACCAAGTGTGCGGTTGCCCTTAACTCTATTGGAATAGTTGATACATATAGAATAAACCAGACCTGCGATCATATCATCAAGCGGCACTCCTTCCTGACTTGCCAGCTTTAAATCTGATCCGATAAAGGCCGCACATTGATCGTTGAAATTGGGTGGATTCTGTCCTTTGAAAGCAACTTCTGCGATATCGGTTACTCCAATTCCAAGAGTTTCTTTGGCGCTTTCTTCCAGAAATGATCCGGTTCCGGCACTGCAAGCCTCATTCATGGCATAATCGCATGGGACTGAATTTTTCAGCCATGTATATTTGGCATCCTGTCCACCGATTTCAAAAATTGTATCAACTTCTGGATTGTAATGAACTGCCGCCGCGGCGTGTGCGGTAATTTCATTAATGATGCCTTCCGTTCCGGCATGAAGGCCCGCAATGTTGCGTCCTGAGCCAGTGACACCCATGATTTCGGCTGTGGTTCCCGCAGGAATTTGTTTTGCCAGTTCGGAGTATACGTTGCGCGAGGCTCCGATTGGATCTCCGTCAGTGCGCAGGTAGCAGGATGCGATGATTTTTAGAGTTGATAGATCTACCAGAACTCCTTTTGTTGTCGTTGAACCGACATCAAGACCTAACGCAAGCTTGTTGCCGGAAGTAAATTCAGCTTGTTCTTCTTCATGGAATTCTACGAAATCTATGTAATCTCTAAGAGGGGGCAAAAAGGTAAAACTGGTGTTTCCTTTAATGATCAGTTCGCTGAAATTATCGGAGTGAAATTTTCCGTTTTCAGCAGCCCATAAAGCGGCTCCGAGAGCTTCCATGCAGTTGGCATGTTCTGGAATGACAAGGTCCGGTAATTCTTTTTTCAGTTCTCTGACCATGAATTTGTTCAGGGTGCAGCTTCCGATGAGTGCTACTTTATCAGAAGGAAGTTTTCTGAGCAGTTCTAAACATTTTCCGGCCATCATGCGGGCCAGTCCGGCAACTACCGCGTCTTTTTCGATTCCTTTGTTCAGGGCGTGAGTACAATCACTTTTACAAAATACCGAGCATCTGCCTGACACTTTGTGCGGAGGCAGGTTTTCATCCATATCAGCCATGGACTTGAGATCAAGGCCCATACGACTGAGTTGCTGCACAAGAAATTCACCTGTACCGGATGCACATTTATTTCCGGTATGAACAGTTTCGACCTTACCTTCCGGGCTTAGAAGATATGCCATAAACGTTTCTCCGCCAGCACTGAGAAGTGTGCGGTAACCCTCTTTTGCAAGATCAATAAAGGACAGGGCTGACTCAAGGGCTTGCGGTTCGGATATGGAAGGCAGGTTTAATAGGTGTCTGAATTTTCTGCCAGTGGTCGCAATGCTTATGTTTTCGAGGTTTCCGAATTTTTTTAAAGTGGAAAGAATTGTCGCAGCGGGGTTTCCTTCGTGAGAAACCGAAACTGTTTTGAGCACGGTTGTTTTTCCGTACTCTGAAGAAATTAGAACCATGCCTATGGTAGAAGCTCCGGCGCAAATGCCTAATGATTTGTTCATATATTATAAGTCAGATGTAATTTGCTTCGGTTGATGTAATTTAATTTCAAAAATTTTGTTCCAGAATTTACCAGTGACGAAAAGTCGTTTATTTTTATTGTCCCATGCAATCCCGTTGGCAACTTCCGCTTTTTTTCCCGCAAGAGGACGAAGGTTGGAAATGTCCAGCCAGAATTTTATTTTTCCGCTTACGGGGTCGATTGCACCTATTTTATCCTTGTACCATACATTACAAAGGATGACTCCGTCTGCATACTCAAGCTCATTTAGGCGGAATATTTTTGTGTCTCCGTCAGTGATCTTAAGAGTGTTTATTTTCTTGAAATCATGCGGGTCTCGAAATGTGAGCGAATCTGAACCATTACTTTGAATTAAAAACTGCCCGTCAGAGGTGAGTCCCCAGCCTTGGCCGTTGTATTTGAATGAGCCTGTGCACGCAAGGGACTTTGAATCATATACGAAGCACTTTCCAGATTTCCATGTGAGCTGAAATATTTTTTTATTCCATAGGCATAGCCCTTCGCCGAAAAGGTTCTGATCAATTTTATATTCAGTGCATAGTTTGCCGCTTTCCGGTTCAATTTTGCGGATGGAAGAGTGTCCGTGCTTTCCTGTGCTTTCGTAGAAGAAATTATCGTGATATAAAAAACCTTGAGTATAGGCGGATTCGTCGTGAGGAAATGAGTTTAGAATTTTACAGTTGATTATAGGGGCCTTATGTCGAAAATTTCTAGCATGGCTTTTTGCTGCAAAAATGGGCAAGATAAGGGCAAGCGCTACTAATCCGATAATTATATGATATTTATGCATTGCTCGGAAACCTAGCCGATTTTCTTGAGAAGTTCCAGAATTGAACAGGCTGTTTTTTATTTATATCATTAACTTTCTATAAATTTTTAAAAACCTCTTAAGAGGTAAATAAAATGGGATCAAATACTACATTTTTTCAGTATCAGCCTCCGTCAAAGAAGGAGGAAAAAACTACTCCTGAATTAGTTACAGTAGTTTCCCTTAAGTCAGAAGTTGAAGTCCGGGGAAAGAAAAAAAAGTATTGGCTGGTGCGTGAAACCCCCGGAGAAATGTTTGAATTACAAGAGATTAATTCTAATCATGTTCCCTCCGGTCCTATTCGATTAGTATCCAGCGAAGAATTTTCTTCACTCTATACTCTGGAATTGGATTATTGGCATCAGGAAGTTCGCCCCGGTATGGATAATTTGGATAAAACAGTACAAAGAGGTGAAAGTCATAGAGCTCAAGGTGAACTCTATAGTGCCGAGATGGAGTATGCCGGAGCACTGGAGGTGGACGAGGGTAACGTTCGCGCTACTTTCGGGCTTGGTCTTACTTATCTTGATAAAGGGGATATAGAAAAAGCTCAGGAAATATTTTCCAAGGTATTGCAGCTTAAATCTGCTTTTAAGGTAGAACATAAACATATGTTTAATGATTTCGGCATTTCTATGCGTAAAAGCGGAATGTATAAAGAAGCGTTGCAGTATTATAATCGAGGGGTAGATTTAGACAGCGAAGACGAAAATCTTTATTTTAATATAGCCAGAACTCATTTTGAAGCGGGAGACTGGGAAAACTGTTTTCGTTATCTGACCCTGTGTCTTGAGAAAAACAAAGGCGTGGAAGAAGCTCGAAAATTCTGTTTTTATATTATTGAAAAGAGTACAAATGATGATGATATGCTCCGGGAATTCGGATCAGCTGAGGTCGGTACCAAGCTTCGCAGTGATATCCTGTCCTTATTACGCAAAATGCAGGTTGCAGCCGGAGTTGAGCTTGATGAAGCTATTGAAAAAACTCATCAGATACGGGATCGTATGCTCGCAATTGACGAGGAAGAAAGACATCTTCGCGAAATGGAAAAAGGTCTTTATAATCTAGACGAGAACAACAAGTAATATTCCTTACGCTAAGATATTTTCAAGAGGTTTTCGTGGGCGCCTATCAGGACGAGTATATCATGTTCTTGTAAAGGGTCGTTGGCTTTGGGAACAAAATTAAGCTCGGACGATCCATTTTTTCTGATTGCAATAACCTGAACTTGAAAATTATTTGTTAAATTCAAATCTTTCAAAGTTTTTCCTTTCCATTCACACACTTCTTTTTCTTTTATAAGAACATCCTGCCCCATGGAAAGATAATCCAGCATTCCGGGGGTTGCGAGTTTATATGCCAATTGTTTTGCGGCAAAGTGTTCTGGAAAGACAACGAAATCTACTCCAAGTTTGCTCAAAACTTTTTTGTGAGCGGCGCTCATGGCTTTAACCCATATTTTTTTAACACCGATTTCCTGCAAGTTGAGAACAACCAGAATGCTTGCTTCCATGGAATCTCCGGTGGAGACTACAACATAGTTAAAATCCTGAAAGCTGAGCTGCTCCAGTGTCTGCTGGTCTGTTCCATCAGCTTGAAATACTTGAGTCAAGTAGGGTTTTGCTACTTTCACCCTTTCAGTACTGGAATCGACTCCGGTTACTCCGTGGCCAAGTTCCCGTAAGTTGCGGGCTAGTTCGAGCCCGAATTTACCGAGTCCGATAACTCCTACTTCTATTCTGTCTGCCATTTAATTCTCCAAATATATGTGCGCTTAAATTTTTAGAAATATTAACCCAATGAAAGATCGTCTTCAGGTACTTTATAGCGAGGTTCGCTTTGCCAGCTGTTAATGGCCGTCAGCAACCATACCGGACCGAGTCTTCCCACGAACATCAGCGAAATGATAATTATCTTACCGGCGGAAGTCAGCTTCGGGGTTATTCCGGTGGAAAGACCTACTGTAGCAAACGCTGAAACGGTTTCAAACAGAATTTCGATAAAATGTCCTCTGGCCTGAGTGTGGGGAATGTTGCCGCCTTCAGTTATACTGAGCAGAATTACTGCCGTTCCGAGGATTACTCCGGCAAGAGCCATTATGGTCAGGGATTTATTTATGCTGTCTTCAGTCAGAGCATACCAGCCGACACGGACCTGACTCCTTCCTCTTATTTTGGAGATAACAAATCCGAAAAGGGCGCGGAAAGTCGTTGTCTTCAAACCTCCGGCACATGATCCCGGAGATCCTCCGATAAGCATCAGAAATATCATGAAAATAAGCGAAATGTTGGTCATGCTGGAAATGTCCAGAGTGTTGAATCCGGCTGTTCGGCAGGTGACTGATTGGAATAGGGCACTTAATTCATTGCTTTCAAAGTTCGGTATTACATGGGCCCTTAAACTTTCCGCCAGCAAAAGAGCAACAGTGCCTGCAATGATTAAAAAAAGAGTTGTTTCAAGCACTATATATGTTTGCCATGAAATAGGGTGCGCTGTGATAGGGCGTTTTTTTCTGCGGATGTAGTCGCATAATTTCTGCCATAGCTCGGTCAAAACATAGAATCCAAGGCCACCCATGACTATGAGAGCAATGAACACAAAGTTGATGCCTGCGTGGTCTTTCCAAGTGGAAAGACTGTCTGGATATAATGAGAATCCCGCATTACAGAATGCTGATACGGAGTGGAATATTGCTGAATAAGGTGCAAAACCTTGGGGGTCCATTCTGTTTAGGAGAACGGCTCCGATCAGTTCAATTGAAAGAACTGCGGTGACCACTCCGACAATAAATCTGCCGATATTAAACGATGGGTCGTGAATAAGCGTCTGGCTTACAGCAATGCGGTCTGCCGCGCTGACTTTTTTACCCAGAAGATATATTACGAGGCTGGCATAGGTCATGATTCCTAAGCCGCCGAGCTGTATCAGCGTCAGGATTACGGTTTGACCTGTGCGGCTGAAAAAGGAACCTGTATCAACCACAGCAAGCCCGGTTACGCAGACTGCGGATGTTGCTGTGAATATTGCATCAAGGAGTGAAAGAGATTTGCCCGGATGGCAAATGTCCAGTTTCAATAATAAACCACCTGTGATGATTGTGGTCAGGAAGGCATATATGGGCACCCAGAATGGGGAAGATGCTTTTGATTTCATTGGCTGAATTTACGCCCGGGCGGAGGATATGGCAACAGTTTTACTTTTTCCGCCGCCCGGGGTGATTTTAACTTAGAAGTTATATATATTCGTCAGCTTTTATTTTGATTATGAACGATATTTAGCAAGCTTGGATTCAACTTCTTCCCAGCGTTCAAAAGTTTTTTCATGTTCACTTTCAAGTTCAGCCAGTCTGGTTTTGGTTTTAGCCATTTCCTGCGCTGACTTTCTATAAAAGTCTGAATCGAGCATGAGTTCCTGTATGGCTCCGATTTCTTTTTCAAGTGTTTCGATCTGGGCCGGAAGATTTTTCATTTCTTCTTTAAGAAGGTCCAGTTCACGCTGTTCTTTGTAGCTCATTTTTTTAGGACGAACAGCAAGACTAGGCTGCTCTTCCTTTGCCGCTTTCAGAGTCTTGGGCTTATTCTCTTTTTCCGCTTTGGGTTTCTGTCTGAGCCAGTCATCATAACCGCCGACGTATTCTTTAACAGTTGCGTCGCCTTCAAATACGATTGTGCTTGTTACTACGTTATTCAAAAATGCACGGTCATGGCTTACGATAATGACAGTACCTGGGTACTCCATCAGCTTATCTTCGAGAAGTTCCAAGGTTTCTGCATCAAGATCATTTGTAGGTTCATCCATTATCAGCAGGTTGGATGGACGGGTGAATAATCTGGCGAGCAGAAGGCGGTTTCTTTCTCCGCCGGAAAGAACTCTTACTTTACTGTTGGCGCGGTCGGCAGGGAATAGAAAGTCTTTCAGATAACCCATAACATGTTTAGTTCGCTCGTTGATTGTGACGACATCGTTGCCGTCAGCAACGCTGTCACGCACGGATTTATCCGGGTCAAGCTGTTCTCTGTGCTGATCAAAATATGAAATTTCAAGCTTGGTTCCTAACTTTATTTTACCAGAATTAAGTCTCAGATTACCTAGCAGAACTTGAATAAGGGTTGTTTTACCGGTTCCGTTAGGTCCGATAATACCGATTCTGTCGCCGCGCATGATGGTAACGTTAAGGTCTTTAAATACAGGCTTGTCGCCCCATGAAAAGTTGGCATTTTCTGTTTCGGCTACAATTTTACCGGAACGGGATGCTTCCTGAATCTGGATAGCGGCGGTTCCGGTTTTTTCGCGGCGCTGACTTCTTTCGCTTCGCAGTTTTTCGAGTTCACGAACTCTGCCTTCGTTTCTGGTTCTTCGGGCTTTAACACCTTGTCTGATCCATACTTCTTCTCTGGCGAGTTTTTTGTCGAACTCGGACCAGTTTTTTTCTTCGGCATCAAGAAGTTCTTCTTTACGCTTTAAAAAAGTATCATAATCGCAGGTCCAGTCGGCAAGTTTGCCGCGGTCCATTTCAATGATACGGGTAGCGATGCGGCGCAGGAACATCCGGTCATGAGTAATGAATATGAGAGTTTTGATATGTTTTAAAATAAATTCTTCGAGCCATGCAATGGAGTCGATATCCAGATGGTTAGTAGGCTCATCAAGGAGTAATATGTCAGGGGTGCTGGCTAGGGCGCGGGCAAGCAGTACACGTCTTTTGAGCCCACCTGAAAGGGATTCAAAACGAGTTTCAGGATTCAGAGAAAGACGGGATATGACCATTTCGATTGTGGTCATGGCATTCCAGCCACCGTGTTGTTCCATGATATCTTCGATTTCAGAAAGCTTTGAAACATCGCCTCCGTTAGCCACTTCTGTGCTGACGCGATGATATTTTGCTAAAGCGTTACCCAGTTCTCCGAGACCTTCAGATACTACATCAAAGACGGTTCCATTCAGGACTTCCGGTACTTTTTGAGAAAGCCTTGCTACTGTTACTCCTTTCTGGGTGGAAATAACTCCGCTGTCAGGAACTAAATCCCCGCTCATGAGTCTCAGCAGAGTGGACTTTCCTTCTCCATTTCTGCCGACGATACAGATGCGCTGTCCGGGCTGAACCTGAAAGGATGCCTTGTCTAAAAGCAGTGGTCCGCCGAACGACATTGAGACACTATTTACACTCATTAAGGCCATATTTTAAACTCCGCGTTATGTTCTGAAAAATTATATATGATGAAATCTGAATAAAGTGCGTAAAAAGTATTAATCTTCACGAGGGCGGCAGTGTAGATGGTTGCACCGGAAAAGGAAAGAACTTACAGTGGCTCAGAAAATTTATAGTGGTTTTGCCTTATCTCGGAGATTGACGAAATTAATGCAGTAGGGCAGATAACATATATAATTTAAATTCAGTTTTTGCAAAAAAAATCACCCGTATTTAGCGAGCGATGCAGATTAAATAAAATAAAGGCATTATATTAAATGAGTACAGGCGACAGACTATTAGATATATTTCAAGAAGAGACCTTGGAACGTCTCGACAGCTTGGAATCAGGACTGCTTACCTTAGAAAAAAATACTGAAAATGGATCTCACGAACTGATAAACTCTATTTTTCGTGACGCGCATTCTGTTAAAGCCGGTTCTAATCTCCTGAAGCTTCGTAATATTGAAGAGTTGTCTCATACTCTTGAAAATATGTTAGAATTGATACGATCCACTGATCTTGTTCCAACTGAATTGATGATAACAGCCAGCCTTGAGGCTGTGGATAAACTTCGCGGCCTGGCAGAGAATATTATGGAGAGTGATTCAAAGAGTATCCGGCTGCAAAAAATGATGCTCGAAGTTTCCTTGAAACGAGCCTTGGCCGAAGAGTCCGAAGAGTCCGAAGACTGATGTCTTATCGGAGATAATTTGATCTCCTGTTTTATATATTTTTCTTTCTGTCCAGTCGGTTACTTCTTCTACTAGCCTTCATCATAATTCCGGCTTGGCCTACTCTTAAAAACTATCAACAAGTTAAGGAGGTCTTAACTATGAGTGTTCAACTTGATATCGACGGTATTGATTCCTGGGGTTTCAAATATGACGGGCCTTTTATTATCGCAGGGCCATGTAGTGCTGAAACACGTGAACAGGTGCTTGAAACCGCTCGCGGTGTAGCGAAGACCGGAGCACATATGCTGCGGGCCGGTATATGGAAACCCCGCACACGCCCTAATTGTTTTGAAGGCATGGGTGAAGAAGGTTTGAAATGGCTGGTTGAAGCCCGTGAAGAAACCGGAATGCCTATATCCACAGAGACTGCAACACCTGAGCATGTAGAACTCTGCCTTAAATATAATGTTGATCTTATCTGGATCGGAGCAAGAACCACAGTTAATCCTTTTGCAGTTCAAGCGCTTGCGGATTCCCTTAAAGGTACTGATATTCCGGTACTGGTCAAGAATCCCATCAACCCGGATGTTGAGCTTTGGATTGGAGCTTTGGAGCGTCTTAATAAGGCCGGAGTTAGAAAACTCGGTGCGATTCATCGCGGATTCTCTTCTGCAAAGGTTACAGAACTTCGTAATGCACCTAACTGGAGAATTTTTATTGAACTTCGCCGTCGCTGCGAAGGGTTGCCTATTATTTGTGACCCCAGTCATCTGTGCGGAAAGCGTGCGCTTATTCCCGCAGTGGCACAGAAAGCACTTGATCTCCTTTTTGACGGATTGATGATCGAATCTCACATTGATCCTGATAAAGCTTTAAGTGACAGCAAACAGCAGTTCACTCCTGAAGATCTCGGTAAAGTTATTGCCGGACTTCAGGTTCGTCATCCTGCTATCGAAGATGAAGAATTTATTCATGCTGTTGAAAAGAAACGCATCAGACTTGATGAAATAGACGAATCCATCGTTGAATTTCTTGCTGAACGCATGGCTATCGGACGTACCATCGGTACACTTAAAAAAGAAAAAGGAATTGCTCTCCTCCAGCCTGCACAGTGGAAAAAAACTGTTGAGAAGCGCACTCGTGAAGGTGTTGCCCGCGGCATGGATGAGCACTTCATGCTTCGTATTTTCCAGTACATTCATGAAGAATCTTTGCGTCAGCAGGAATCTACATTTGCCGGAGATAAATAATGCCGAGGGTTGATGTTACGCTGAAAGGAGAATTTGATAACTCCTATGAGATTCTAGTCGAAGACGGGGCTATGGATAGTCTTATCCCGGATCTGTGTTCGCAAAAGTTTGGTCGTACTCCGGTTGTTATATGTGATGAAAATACACGCGAGCTTTTCGGGCTTAAATTAGCTGAGAAGCTTGCACTTGAAAATATTGATCCTCTTCTGCTTACAGTTCCGGCGGGTGAGAAAAGCAAGAGTCTGGATGTGTTCGCATCCCTTCTCGAAGCTATGCTTGAAGCCGGAATCAATCGTCAGGACGTTGTTGTTGCTCTTGGCGGTGGCGTTGTGGGAGATCTTTCCGGCTATGTTGCCGGAAGTTACATGCGCGGAATAAACTTTGTTCAGGTTCCGACCACACTGCTCTCACAGGTTGATTCCTCTGTGGGGGGAAAGGTTGCTGTTAATATCTCCGGCGGTAAGAATTATTGCGGAATGTTTTACCAGCCTAAACGTGTTTATTCTGATATTTCCGCGCTGGACAGTCTGCCTGAACAGGAAATCCTGAGCGGGTTGGGCGAAGTTGTAAAGCATGGTTTTATTGCGGATAGAAAGTTTGCGGAATATCTGTTGGACAATTCCGATAAAATACTTTCTCTCGATAGAGAAGTTATGTCCGTAGTGGTTGCGCGTTGCTGTGAAATAAAAGCAAATGTGGTTTCCAGAGATGAAAAGGAAGGGGGGCTCAGGCGTATACTCAATTACGGTCATACCGTAGGGCATGCTATCGAGACTTTTTACGGGTATAAATTGTCGCACGGTGAATGTGTCGGGCATGGCATGAGAGTTGTTGCCCGGGCCTGCAACCGTGCGGGGATGCTTTCTGATTCAGATCTGGAATTGCATCAGGATGTAATGGACAGATTGTCTCTTGCAACCGGTTGTTTGAATATTCGCCCTGCTGATATTATGGAACTCATGAAACGTGACAAGAAGGTTAAAGACGGGGCAGTTGTAATGGTTGCTCTTGATAAACTTGGTCATGCGGTTATCAGAGATGATTTCCCGCTCGAGTTGATTGAAGCTGAACTGCGCGAAAGGTACTAAAAAAAATGAAAAATATCGGAACAAAGTTAGTTAACGGGGGCAAAAAAGAAGCCCGCCAGAATATAAATACTATCAATCCACCGCTGCACCGTGCTTCTACTGTGCTGTTCGACAGTTATGCAGATATGTTGAGGGCCAATCAAGGCAAGTTTGAAGGTATTGCATACGGAACCTGCGGACTTGCGGCTCAGAATGCTTTTGAGGCTGCAATGACTGAGCTTGAAGGGGCGTATGGTTGCAAGGCTTTCCAGTCCGGTATCAACGCAATTGCTATGGTTTTGCTGGCATTCACCAAGCAGGGTGATCATGTCCTCATTTGTGATAATGTGTATGGTCCGACCCGGCATTTTTGCGACGGATTTATGTCGAAGTATGGAGTTACCGCAGATTTTTTTCCGTCCGATGCAGGGGCTGATATCAGCAAATTTATGAAGGATGAAACCCGACTGATCTTTATGGAATCGCCCGGTTCCAATACTTTTGAGATTCAGGATATTCCAGCCATAACTAAAGTGTGCCGCGAGAAGGGAATTGTCAGTGTTATTGATAACACTTGGGCCACTCCTTTATATCTTAATCCGTTTGAACTTGGTGTGGATGTTTCCATACAGTCCGCCACAAAGTATATTACTGGTCATTCAGATATTCTGCTCGGTACAGTTTCCACTACTGAAGAAAAATGGGCTGAGTTTGAAAAGTGTTGCTATATTTTTGAAATTTTTGCACCGCAAGAGGATTGTTATCAGGCCTTACGGGGACTTAGAACTCTTCACGTGCGTTTGAAGCATCATGAACAATCAGCACTTGATGTCGCAAGATGGCTTGTTAATCATAAAGCCGTAGATAAAGTTATTCATCCCGCTCTTGAAAGCCATCCTGAACATGAACTTTGGAAACGCGACTTTAAAGGTTCAAGCGGTCTTTTCGCTTTCACACTTCGTGATGAGTATGAAGAGATGGATCACTCTGTTTTTGTAGACAGCCTTGAACTTTTCGGCCTCGGTTACAGTTGGGGCGGATATAAAAGTCTTATTACTGGCGGAAGATTTAAGCGCAACAATTCTTTTGCTTACGAAGGAAAAACCATTTTCAGACTTAATATCGGTATGGAAGATGTCGACGATCTTAAAAAAGATTTAGAACAGGGGCTTTCCAAATTGAAGCTCTAGGTTCTGCATATTTTTTTAAGTATATGGTTACATTTTTTATAGAATATTTATCTTCAAGGGTGAATGTAAATATTTTATAGGGGGCATGTAGGAGGCCTGTATCGTCTGTATTTGATATGTGTTTATAACTTTTATTTGAAACTTTAAATGTTTTCATGTTTTTAAATAGAATAGGCGTTGATCTGGCCTTAAATAGATGCAATATTCTATTTTATGAAAACGCTCGTACTATCTGTTCTAATTTTATTTATGCCGTCCATTGTTTGTGGCGCAGAAAGAGATTATCAGGTTTTGTGGTGCGATCAGAATCATGGAAAAACTGAATATAGACTTCCCGATGCAACTCGTGTGGATTGTCTGACTGAAACGCATGCGGTTGAAATGGATTTCGGTCGTAAGTGGGCTGAAGCTATCGGGCAGTCGTTATATTACGCTTCCTGCACTGGAAAACGCGCGGGAGTTGTTCTTATTATGAATAAGAAAAAAGACGCGCGTTATCTGCGTCGCTTAAATGAAGCAATTACGTATGCGAAACTTCCCATTGATGTCTGGGTTATGGATACGGTTCTTCCATAAAAAATAATATTAAATACTGCCGAGGTCCATTTGGTCAGCCATTTGGGTCATGGTTTTTTGAGTGACTTCTTCGTCGCTTGAAAAGCCTGATGAGTAAATTATCACAAGGCTTTTTTCTGCACTTAAAATAATCATAAGTCCGCCTGAGTCTTCCATTCCGGGCTGGAAATAGAAGGCTTTTTTACCTTTATACTTAAATTCCTTTGCATCTGTTATTTGCGGGTTCATATCTCCGGACAGAGTGAACTGATAATTTTTTTCGCCCTGTGTATAGGCTACGAATGCGCTACTGTCGTTTGCTTCGCGCGCAATAAGTTCGGCTCCTTTAGGGACTACCTTCACAACTTGTTTAATGAGCGGGTCAGTTCGATATTCGTTTGCGCATGCAAAAGAGGCTGAGGCCAGTATGAGGACCATAAGAAATTGCAGAATTAAAGCTGTTTTTTTCATGTTAAATCCTTTGAACGTTTGGGGTGACTTGAATTAATCAAATATAAATTAATTTTAGTTGGTACACTAAAGCATGAATGTGCAGTCGCGGCAATAGGATGCCGGTTATAAATGTATTCGGTTGCTTGTTTTTTGAGTGCAAGATAAATAAATGCATTCATAAAACGGAGGAAAGAATGAATTCCAGCCCTGAAAACGTGATCAACCGCGAACTCGCTCATCTTTATGCAATGTTTGAAGCTCATACTGAAATGCAGAAATGGTTTAAGGATATGGCTCTTGCCGTATGTGCTGACTTGAAGGGGCTTACTCCTGAGAATGAATTGTTTGCCCGTATGATTGTTGATAAAGGAGTACGCTGTTTCGAGGCAAATTTTAATGCTGTAGTCGGGCAGATTAGTAATCTTGATCCGACATTTCAGGTTGCATGTACAGAGGGGTGTTCGTACTGCTGTTTTTCTCACATCACCTTGGTGCCGCAAGAAGCATTTAATATAGCATTATATTTGGCTGAGAAGTTTGATGCTTCTGATTTTGAAAAGATTGTCAAAGCTTGCGTGGAAGGGGCAGAAGAATTTGATTCTGCCGGATTGCAGGAATTTACAATGAATTATTTTCGTCCGTGTCCTTTTTTGAAAGATAATAAATGTTCAATATATGAAGTGCGCCCCATCACATGCCGCAACTGGATATCCCATGATCTTGATCCCTGTATTAAAAGTCATGAGTCAAAAGACTGTATTGCCGTTCCGCAGAATGCGGTAATAATGATTCAGAAAGATCTGATTTTTGCGGGACAGCAGGCTTTTCTTGATGAGGTCGGGATTAACGGGCGTATTGCATCATTTCTGCCCTTGATTGAGCAAGTTTTAACTGATTATGAAGGAACTTATGCGAGTTGGCTTTCAGGTGATTCTTTGCGTGGGCAAATAGAAAGAAAATAAAAAAAACTGCCAGCCTTGATAAATTAAGGCTGGCAGTTTTTTTGTGCTGTTTGTAGAATTTGAACTTGCCGGATTTAAGGCATGCAGAAGTCGCCTTTACTGATCAGGCTTTCGATTTCAGCAACGTCTTTATCTCCGCGACCGGATAAGTTGACGATGATTATATTCTCTTTGGGCAGAGTCGGAGCAAGCTTCATGGCATATGCCAGCGCGTGTGATGATTCCAACGCGGGGATGATTCCTTCCTTCTGGGAAAGAGTGAAGAAGGCTTCTACTGCTTCTTTATCAGAGGCATGAACGTATTCAGCTCTGCCTAGATCTTTGAGGTGTGAATGTTCGGGGCCGACGCTTGGGTAATCCAGTCCGGCAGAGATTGAATAAACCGGAGCCGGTTCACCTTCATCATCTTTAAGCATGTAAGAATTAAAACCATGCATTATTCCGGGTTCACCAAGGCAGAGAGTTGCAGCGTGTTCGCCGGGTTCAAGGCTGCGTCCTGCCGGTTCTACTCCAACTAGTTTAACATTTTCATCTTTGACGAATTCAGAGAAAAGGCCGATCGCATTTGATCCTCCGCCTACGCAGGCAATACAGTAGTCAGGCAAGCGTCCTTCGTCTTCGAGGCACTGCTCTCTTGCTTCTTTGCCGATAACGGACTGGAAGTCGCGGACCATGGTCGGATAAGGATGCGGTCCGACAGCTGAGCCTAGCAGATAAAATGTGTCGTCTGCGTTTTGAATCCATGCACCTAGAGCTTCGTCAACGGCTTCTTTAAGAGTGCGCTGTCCGGATTCAGCCGAAATAACTTTTGCGCCCATCATTTGCATACGGAAAACATTTAGTTTCTGTCTTTCAACATCCACTGCTCCCATGTAAATGGTGCATTCCATACCCATGAGAGCGGCTGTTGCAGCGGTTGCAACTCCGTGTTGTCCGGCTCCAGTTTCGGCTATGATTTTCTTTTTGCCCATGCGTTTGGCAAGCAGAATTTGACCGATGGTATTGTTTACTTTGTGCGCGCCGAGATGGTTTAAATCTTCTCTTTTCAGATAGATTTTCGCTCCACCAAGGTTATTCGTGAGATTTGAACAGAGATAAAGCGGAGTGGGGCGCCCGGAATATTTTGCGAGATAGTATTCGAATTCACGTTTGAATTCATCATCGTCTTTAAATTTGTTGTACGTGTCGGCAAGCTCATTAAGGATCGGGATGAGCTGTTCGGGAACATATTGTCCACCGTATTCACCAAAAAAACCGTCTGCATTGATTGTTGCATTGTCAGTCATCTTTTCTCTCCTGAATTTCTTTTTCGACAGTGAGTCGCAGAAAATAAAAAAACCGCGACCAGTTTTCACTGTCGCGGTTTTATAAAGCTATATTTGCTAGTTACTTTTCTTTAAACGTAACCTACCCGCGACGCATTAAAAAGCGCCACCACCAATTGCGAAGGGTAAAGTTAGAAAAAGTTACGTTCATAGTGAGCAAACATTTACGCAGATCTTTTAAAGTTGTCAACAAATGCGGATTATAAATTGTTTTTGTTCGGAGTTATATTAAGATTAAAGATAGTGCTTTTGCTCATGTCTCATTTGAGCTATGAAAATGCTTCATGCAAAAGACTGAAAAATATCCTTATATCTAGTGGTTATTTGTGTAAAAGGTAGACCTTTTTATGTTTGCGTTGTCGTTTACGCATGATTAATTACAAGGAGAAATATTAATGGAATTTTTTTTAGATACAGCAAATATTGATGAAATCAGAAAAGCTCAGAGTCAGGGACTTCTTGACGGAGTGACCACAAATCCTACACTTCTTTCCCGTGAAGGCGGAGACTGGCGTAAGCAGGCGCAGACTATTTGTAATGAAGTTCAAGGGCCTGTCAGCCTCGAAGTGATGGGCGAGACTGCCGATGAGATGGTTAACGAAGCAGAAGATCTTTCGCAGTTCGGTGAAAATGTAGTCATTAAAATACCTATGACTTCCGAAGGCTTGATAGCTACAAAGGCCCTTTATAAAAAAGGAATGAAGACCAACGTAACTCTTGTGTTTTCTCCTCTTCAAGCTCTTTTAGCGGCTAAAGCCGGTGCTACTTATGTAAGTCCTTTTGTGGGCAGGCTTGATGGCATTTCTCACGATGGAATGGAATTGATTTCACAGATACGGACAATTTTCGATAACTATGATTTTTCCACTAAAATTCTGGTGGCGAGTATTCGTAATCCTTTGCATGTTCTCGATTCGGCTTTGATCGGCGCAGATGTGGCGACTATTCCGTATAAGATTATCAGCGAGCTTGCCAAGCATCCCCTGACAGATCAGGGATTAGCGGCATTCAAAACTGATTGGGATAGTTTGACTAAGTAGTTTTTTATACTTTAACGATTAAAATTTATAATTTTTGGAGAGTTTATGACTTGTTCTAAGCTTCGGTTGATTTGTTTTTCTCCTACAAGAACAACAAAGCGCGTGCTGAAAGCTATTGCCGAAGGTGTTGATGCAAAGGAATTGACCATTTCTGATGTGACCAAAAAGGATGGAGTGCCGGATGATTTTGATTGTTCAAAGGATGATCTGGTCATAATCGGAGCACCTGTCTACTCAGGACGTTTGCCATCAGTTGTACTCGACAGGCTGGCAACTTTGAAAGGAAACAGCGTGCCTGTTGTTTTGGTCGTGGTTTACGGTAACAGAGCTTACGAAGATGCCTTGCTTGAGCTTACAGATATTGCTGAAGGTGCAGGATTTAAAACTGTTGCAGGGGCTGCGTTTATCGGGGAACATTCTTTTTCAACTTCGGCTACTCCGCTTTCAGTAGGAAGACCGGATTTTGTAGATATTGATAAAGCAAAGAGTTTCGGCGCAGAATTGGCAAGCAAATTTTCAAGCAACGGTTTTGCTAGCGACTCTAAACTAAAAGTGCCGGGCAATAAGCCTTATAAGACAAAATCTGCGAGTGCATCTGTTTCTCCGATTTCGCTGGATAATTGTGAACTGTGCGGTTCATGTGAAAGAGTTTGTCCTACGGGAGCAATAGCTGTCGGGGCACACGTCATTACTGACGGTGATAAGTGTATATTGTGCTGTGCCTGTATAAAGGTCTGTACTGCCGGTTTTAGAAAAATGGAAATTCCGAAAATTTTGAAAGTTACGCAATTTCTTGCTGATACTTGCAAAGATCGTAAAGAACCTGAAATTTATTATTAAATTAAAAAAGGGAACCTGTAATCAGGTTCCCTTTTTTAATGAAGTTTTAAGCTTAATTATTTTTTGATATTTGAAAGATGGCAGCGGGTTTTGTGTCCCGGTGCTATTTCGCGTATTTCAGGAACTGCCAGCCTGCATATATCCATTGCATGTGCACACCGTGGATGAAAATGACAGCCTTCAGGCGGATCTAACGGTGACGGGATTTCGCCTTTTAACGGGGCAAAATCTACATCTCTTTTTTCCAGTCTCGGAATTTCGTTCAGAAGAGCTTGCGAATAAGGATGAAACGGGTTGCTGAACAGTGTTTCAACTGACGCTATCTCAACGATTCTACCTAGATACATAACCGCGATGCGGTCTGAAATATGTTCAACAACTCCTAAGTCATGACTGATGAACAAACATGTAAGGTTCAGCTCTTTGCGTAGATTCATAAACAGGTTCAGAATTTGAGCCTGAATGGATACATCCAGCGCGGCTACTGATTCATCACAAACAAGGCATTCGGGCTGAACAGCCATTGCCCTTGCTATACCGATACGCTGGCGCTGTCCGCCTGAGAACTGGTGAGGGTAGCGATCTTTATAGGTCGGATCAAGTCCGCAGCGAAGCATCACTTCGGATAAGTATGAATCAAAATTTTTGCGCGTGGTAAGGCCGTGATAAAGCGGAGCTTCTCCGATGATCTGGCTCACTCTTTTACGCGGGTTCAGTGACGCGTAAGGGTCCTGAAAAATCATCTGCACGTTTATGGCGTAGTGCAGGGCATCTTTTGGAGACAGGTCTTTTACATTTTGACCTTTGTATAAAATATCTCCACCTGAATCCGGTAGAATTCCGCAAAGCATTCTGCCGAGCGTGGATTTTCCGCAGCCCGATTCTCCGACCAGTCCCAGAACTTCACCGGGCATGACATCGAGATCAACGCTATCGACAGCCTGAACTCTTTCTTCGCGAATTTTTGAACCGAGAGCGCTTGCTATTTTGCCTGCAAAGTCGAGCTTTTTAACAAAGACCCGGCTGAGGTTTTTACAGCTTAAAAATGGGGTGGTGGCATCACTCATATATAAATCCTGTTGTTCCGGCTTAATTTAGAGAGGGTGGTGGCAGCGAACCATGCGCCCGTTGGTCGGCTTGGCTTCTTCCGGTTCCTGCATGCACATTCCGTCAGCTCTGGGACAGCGCATCCTGAATGAACAGCCTTCCGGGATATTAATCAGCGACGGCGTCATTCCCGGGATCTGATATAGAGGCTCTCCGCGCTTGTTCCGGCTCGGAACAGAACCGATCAGCCCGTGAGTATAAGGATGCAGCGGATAATCCAGAACTTCCTGAACATTGCCTTCTTCTATAATTTTACCTGCGTACATAACCGCAACTTTATGAGCCAGTCCGGCTATGACAGTCAGATCGTGAGTAATCCAGATCAGCGCCATTCCAGTTTTGCGACAGAGAGTCTGCATTTCAGACAGAATCTGTGCTTGAATGGTGACATCAAGAGCTGTTGTCGGCTCATCTGCAATAATCAGGTCCGGTTTATTTAAAAGTCCGATGGCGATGGCTACGCGTTGTCTCATTCCGCCTGAAAACTGGTGCGGATAAGATTTAATACGTTCTTCCGGTGAAGGAATTCCAACCATAGCCAGAGTTTCGACACACCTTTTTCTGGCTTTGCTTTTACTGACTTTTTCATGTGCGCGGATGGCTTCAATCATCTGGGTATCAATGCGGAGGACGGGATTCAGAGTCATCATCGGGTCCTGAAAAATCATGGAAACTTTTGATCCTCTGAAAGAGCGCCATTGTTCTTCGCTCTGTCCGAGAATTTCTTCCCCTTTGAACTTGATACTGCCGCCTGCTATTTCTCCGGGAGGGTCCACAAGTCCCATAATTGAGAAGCCGGTTACTGATTTACCGGACCCTGATTCCCCTACGATACCTATGATTTCACCCTTATCAATGCTTAGAGATATGTCGTTAACTGCCTTGGCAACTCCGGCACGGGTGTAAAAAAAAGTTTCCAGATTCTTGATATCGAGTAATTTATTGCTCATTTTTTAAGCCTCGGATTCAAAACATCACGCAGTCTGTCACCTACGATATTAATACTTACAATTAAAATGAGCAGTGCCACACCGGGATAGAAGCTGATCCAGTAATATCCGCTTTGCATGTATTTAAACCCGTTTGCGATCAGCAAACCTAAAGAAGGTTCTGTGATTGGCATTCCCAGTCCCAGAAAGGACAGGGTCGCTTCGAGTGCGATAGCTCCGGCAACTTTTACGGTGGAGATAACAATCAGTTCCGGTGTACAGTTTGGCAGCACGTGTCCGAACATGACTCTTCGCTGCGGTAAGGCAAGACACTTGGCGGCTTCAACATATTCTTTTCTGCGTTCCACAAGAACATTACTGCGTATGGCTCGGGCATAATATGCCCACTGCACAATGACCAGTGAAAGTATGATCTTATCGATCCCTTTTCCCAGTACTGCCAGCAGTATAAGTGCAACCAGAATTGCAGGAAAACTCAGTTGCAGGTCAACTACCCGCATAATAAAGGAGTCTGTTTTACCTCCTACAAATGAGGCCCACAGCCCGATAGCCGATCCGATGATAAGAGCGATTATTGTACTTAGTACTCCGACTCCGAGACTGATGCGTAGTCCGTAGAGTATGGAGCTGAGCATGTCGCGGCCCTGACTGTCTGTTCCTAAAACAAAGGTGACAGATTCGTCCATGGATTTGCTTCCGGGCTCAAGCTTGGAATCCATGATATCGATGCTCATCAGATCGTAGGGATTTTGCGGAGAAATGTAGGGCGCAAGAAGTGCCACTACAACCATCACTGTTAGAATTACCAGTCCGATGGAAGCGGTTTTGCTTTCAAAAAATTCTTTGAGCGATAGCAACAGCAGGGATTCTTCTTTTACATCCGGCTCTATTAATTCGTTCATGTCTGCCATATTTTGATCCTAATTTTGGTCGCCCAGACGAACTCTGGGGTCCAGTATGGAGTAGATTATGTCAACGAGCAGGTTGATAATGATGAACATTGTCACGGTAATCAGCAGGTATGCGACGATTACAGGACGGTCCAGCACACCGATTGAGTCGATGACCAGTTTACCCATGCCGGGCCATGAAAAAATAGTTTCAGTAACTACCGCGAAGGCAATCAGGCCTCCGAATTCCATACCCAGAACCGTAATGACCGGAATCATGATGTTTTTCATGACATGCAATCCAATGATTCTGGTGTTTGAAAGCCCCTTCGCTTTGGCAAATTTTACATAGTCCATCTGTAAATTTTCTTGAACTCCGGCCCTGCTGAGTCTGATGGCCAGCGAGGTCTTGAAAAGTGCGAGGTTCATAGCCGGAAGAATTAAGTGTTGTATGCCGTCCCATGTAAGAAAACTTACCGGAACTCCCAGCAGTTCAACCGTGGTCCCGCGTCCGCCGGACGGCAGCCAACCCAGTTGAACTGAAAAAAGTATGATGAACATAAGTCCGACCCAGAAGGTGGGAAGACTGAAGCCCAGAATGGAGAAACGCATAATACTGCGGCCAAGCATTGTATCGTGCTTGATTCCCGCAAGCATCCCCAGTGGGATACCTATAAAGACAGCCATAAGCATAGCTGTGACCGCGAGTTCCATTGTGGCGGGCATCCGTTGCATGATCAGCTTCAATGCCGGTTCATTATATACAAAGGAGTTACCTAAATCACCGTGCAGGGCGTCCTTTAAAAATATTCCGTATTGGGTGAGCATGGGCTTATCAAGTCCCAGATCTTTTACTGCACGTGCGTATTCTGCCGGTGTAGCATCCGGGGCGATTAGAATATCGATGGGATTGCCAATGTAAAAGACACCCACGAAGACCAGCATGGACATAACAAGCAGTACCATGACGCTTTGTGAAATTCTGCGAATCAAAAATGCGAGCATAAAGGGTTAACGCTCCACTGCAAAAGGGGCGTACAAGTACGCCCCCTAAGTTTATTCTGTTGTTTGAATGATCTTATTTACCTGAAATGATTTCGCGTGGGATGGTGTAACCATCGGTGCGGCCATTGTAATCCAGCCCCTTCTTCATTCCCCATACATTCACCTGATAGTGAATAGGAACGATTCCGGTGTCGCTGATACCAATTTCAGTTGCTTTGATAATCAGGTCGTTATGTTTGTCCTGATCAACTGTGACAAGAGCTTCTTCGAGCATGGAGTCAAGCTGTGGATTGGAGTAACGACCGCGGTTGGATGCGCCGAAACCTTTATCTGCATCGTAAGTATGAAGCAGAGATGCGAGGCAGTTGGACTGTTCGCCGGTATCTGTTGCCCAGCCAACGAGCATTAGGCTGAATTCGAGTTTGGAAGCTCTACCGAAGTAAACACTCTTAGGCATGGTGCTGACTTCTGTTTTGATACCGATTTTGGTCAGCATCTGAGCAATCGCCTGAGCGATATCAGAATCGTTTACATAACGGTCATTAGGTCCGTTAATGATGATTTTGAATCCTTCAGGGTAACCTGCAAGCTCAAGTAATTTCTTTGCGCCTTTAGGGTCGTATGCTTCAGGCTTAAGTCTTGTGCTTGTGCCTTCGTATCCATCTGGAACCATCTGGCTTGCAGGAACAGCAAGCCCGTCCATGATGCGTGCTGCAATAGCTCTGCGGTTGATAGCTTTAGAGATAGCTTTACGTACACGTGGGTCTTTCAGAGGATTCTTGATCTTTTCGCCGTTGTTACCTGTGACGGTAGGAGAGTCCTCACGGTCAGAGTCAAGGTGCAGGTAGATGAGGCGGGTCGAAGGAGACTCGGAAAGATGAATTTTTGATTCTTTTCCAAGGTGATTGATATCGGCAGGCGGTACAAAGTTAATGAGGTCTACGTCACCGGATTTAAGTGCTGCAACGCGGGTTCCGTCATTAGTAATAGGTCTGACGATGATTTCATCCCATGGAAGTTTTTCTCCCCAGTATGCATCATTGCGTTTGTATATAATTTTGTCACCACGTTCCCATTTAACTAAAGCATAAGGACCGGTTCCGATTGCAGCTTTACCTGAGTTAAAGTCTGCAGTGGATGCGCCTTCAGCATTTTTTTTGGAAATGATGGTGAATGCTGCCAGCTGTCTGGGCAAAAGAGGTGAAGGTTTTTCTGTAGTTAAGCGGATAGTGTTAGCATCTACGATATCAATTGTTTTGATTTCGTTAACAAATCCGGAGAAAGAAGACGGGCTGTTAGGAACATTAGGAATGCGTTCAAGTGTGAATTTTACATCTTCAGCTGTGAACGGAGATCCGTCATGAAATTTTACGCCTTTGCGAAGTTTGAATTCCCATACTGTTTCAGAAATAGGGGCCCAGGACTCTGCAAGACCCGGCTGGAGTTTTTGTCTGTTGTCCTGACGGATAAGTTTGTCAAAAATGTACAGAGCCTGCATATTGTTGGCTGAAACGTTGTGAAAGTGAGGGTCAAGAGAAGTTGGTTCTCCCTTGAGGCCCAAAGTCAGTGTTTTGGCTTGTGCAACTGTTGCTCCGAGCGCAAAACATACTACGATTGCAAGAGTCAGCAATAATTTTTTCCGCATTGTAATCTCCTTATTGGTCTTCAAGTGAATCTGGATATAACTTACATAAAAAAAACGTTAAATCAAGAAAATACGGCTTGGAGTTGAGCAATGCGTAATGTGGGGCTTGTAATATTGACTTTTGTGTTGTGTATTGACTGGATTTTGATCAATCAATCAATTTGATGTGTTTTTGTATAATAATTTGATGTTGCAATTTATTACGTTCGAATTGAATGTAAAAAAGTAAAAACTGTAACTTTGTGTATGTTAAATGCTTTCAGTTAATACATAGAAGATGATGTACAAAAAAAGGAAGGAATAGAGTCAGCAGTGTAGTAAGTTGTTGATGATAGTTACAGATTTATTAAATCTACTTTCAATGTCACCGGATATAATATCAAATGGTAGGTTTCTTTCGCGCAGTTCATTTAAGAAAAGGTTCTGCATGTATTCTCTTTCCTCCGGTCTGTCCCGTTGCCCGTCGGCAGTCCATGGAACATCTATGTCGCAAAGCAAGTAGTGGGTGCTTCCTCGTTTCATAACCTCCGTTTCTATCCAGTCCGGGCATTTGCCGAAGTAATACTTAGAGTACACAATCGAGGTTATTATGTCGGTATCGCAGAGAAGCGGACAGTAACCTTTCAGTTCAAGCTCACGTTCTTTCTCCAGTTGTCCTTTTGCAATGGGAATGGCGTCATTGATCGTAAGATGTCCGTTTTTCATTTCAAAGTATTCCCGCAGGTATTCCGAGGCGAAATTTACTTTAAAATGTTCAGCTATTTTTGCGGCGAGAGTCGTTTTGCCTGTACATTCAGAGCCGAGAATTACTATGCGGGTTGGCATTGCTGTATTCTGTCCGCTTTGTATGATTTGAGCCATCCGGCGAATCCGATAATCGCCATGACAGTATAAACCGTCATCAATCCGCTGTATCCGGTCCATCCTTTAAGGTAATATATGACTATATACATTGCGTCTGCGGTAATCCACAGAATCCAGTTTTCGAGGTATTTTTTAGCCAGCAGATATTGAGCGATAAGGCTTATGACCGTTGTGAGGGCGTCCCACCACGGAAAAGATGCGCCGAGGTAATTTTCTGATATATATCCGAGTGGTATGAATGTGATAAGTCCGATCGCGGCAAGGCGGAGGGATAATTTTAGGTCAACTTTTCGAACTTTAAGCGGTTCGTGATCTTTGCCGCCGCGAAGCCATTGATGCCAGCCGTAGAAGCCCAGCACGACATATATAAATTGCAGAAATGCGTCCGAGTACAGTTTTCCCTGAAAGACAACAACCATCCATATCGCCACGCTCACAATTCCGAAAGGCCAGCATAAAGCATTCTGCCGGACACTCAGCACTATATAAATCAGCCCCGTGGCAATGGATACACGTTCACCAAGCCCCATAGAGTTAATGAAGGTTATGATGAAGTTTATAGGTTCCATTGCAAAATCAAGCATGTTGAAAGCTCCTGAGTCTAAGTCGTGGTTGGGGTTTGAAGGGGCAACCTACTCAGAAATCCCCTTTCCATCAACATCTTCACGCGGGAAAGCAATGGTGAAACAGGCTCCTTTGCCGTCGCGGGATGCTGCCTGAATTGTTCCTTTGTAATCCTGCACAATGCCGTATGATATGGATAGTCCAAGCCCTGTTCCTTTGCCGACGTCTTTGGTGGTGAAGAACGGCTCGAACAGTCTGTCCTGAATTGTTTCGGGGATACCCGGACCTGTGTCGCAAATTTCTATAATTACTTTGGTATTTGTAAAGTATGTAGCTATGAAAATTTTCTTGTCATCTGAAAGCGGACAGCTTTTTGCCCAATGTTCTTCAATAGCGTCTCTGGCATTGATCAGCAGGTTGATAACGACCTGTTCCAGACGGTTGGAATCCGCCATGATGAAAGGGAGGTCTTTATCGAGTTCCCAGACTACGTCTATATTACGTTCCCGCAGTTGCTGACTGAAAAATTCAAAGCCGCGCGTTAATACTTCATTAACTTGCACCGGCATGGTTTTCAGGTCGGCTTTGCGTCCGAATTCACGCATATGGTCAATAATCTTGCTTGCGCGGTCCACATGCGTATCAACCCCTTCTGCCATCTCATGAAGAATTTCAGGTTCAATAGTTTGATTGCGGGAAACTTTACGCATGAGCAGATTGCTGATTGTCTTTAAAATTGCCAACGGCTGATTAAGCTCGTGCGCGACACCGGAGGCCATTTCTCCAAGTGTTGTCATTTTGCTGGCTTGAATGAGCTGATGCTCTGCTTCAAGCTTTTTAGTCACATCACTACAAGTCACAATCAGAGTTTTGTTATTGTGAAAATGAGCGGGAGATATGCGCATGATTACGTAAATGTGTTTGTTGGATTTGGTTATTTGAGTGCATGGCCCGATCTCTTTTTTTATTTTCAGCAGATGGTCATAATCCGGGCGTTCTTCTTCTCTGAATAATTCTGTAAAATTTGTGCCCAATATTTCTTCAGAAGAATAACCGTACATGCTGGCAACCGGGTCGTTGCAGTTAAGAATTTCCAGAGTGTCACCGTCAAGCACGAAGACAGCGCCGGGGATTGAGTCGAAAATTGCGTGATAGCGCTGTTCAGAGGCCGCCAGACGTTCTTCGAGTTCTTTTCGCGGAGTAATGTCTATCATCATTTCCATTGCGGCAACAATTTTACCGGAATGGTCCATGATAGGAGATGTATACACAATCCAGTGAATAGGGTTTCCGTTCTTTGAAAGCCCGGATTCTTCACTCATGTGGGGTGATAGATCTAAGAAAGTTCTTTCAACCGGACACTCTACACATTTTTTATCGCGATCCTTGTTGATTTGGTAGCAATGTCTGCCGTCAGGCTTACCGAAATGTTCCTCATAAGCCTTATTCTGGCGAATAACCCGAAAGTTAAGATCTACAACACTGACAAGACAGGGCACGTTATGGAATAGGTTACGGTATTCTTCTTTCTGTTTAATCAGTTCTCTATGTTTTTCCATAACCTGTCGGCCCATCATATTGAAAGCTTTGGAGAGGGCGCCGATTTCATCTGATTGTTCAAGGTCCACTCCGACGAATTCTTTGTCGGAACCGATACCTTTAGTCGCTGTAATCAGTTTGCTAATCGGTTTGAAAATAAAATTATAAGCATAGACAATAAGCGCGGCGAATGTCGCCATAAAAACGATCAAAGCAATGGCGATATTTGATTGTTCAAAGGTTGCAATCATGGAGTTTTTCTTTTCCATGGAAACTTCCATATCTAAAAGTCCCAGAAGGCGTTCGTCTTTTGAGTGAATGTGACAAGGTCCGGGCGCGCAACCTTCCGAGTTGGCAATAGGGGTCATGATACTTATGGATTTTTCGCCGTTAACCGTTTGCATGCGGCTGCGCTCGGTTAAGCTCATGGTGGCTGGTATCGGGGCGTATTGATGACAGGTCCAGCAAGGAACTGTTTTAAGGTCTACGACAGTGTTGATTTCAGCAGGTTTGTTGGAAAAGACTATTTGTCCTTTTTTATTATATATGCGGATACTTTTGATTTCGCGCTGTTTACTGATGTTCTGGATAACTTCTTTGATGTCTTCTTCGGAGTCGAGCATCATAGCGTAATTAAGGCTTAGCAGAATGGTGTCGGACAGCATTGCGATGTCGGACATGACGTTGTCAGTAATGTTCTTTTTGAAAAAGAGTACGTTGAAGCTTGTCCAGAGCATAACACTCAGCAGGAGAGTTATGCCGCCTGACAGGATCATTTTCATGATTAAACTTTCGCGCAATCTTTTGAACACGGCATTGTCTCCCTAAGGTCTCGCGATCTATGAGAAGTTTTATTTCATTCTTTCAGCAGGGCAGAGATAAGCGTCTTTCATAAGGTCGGCCAAAGAGTATGAGTCGAGCATTTTATACATGGCTTGATTTGCATCATCCCAGATAGAACGACGTAGACATACTGCAGAACGCGGGCAGACTGTTTCATCTCCGACGCAGTCGAGAATTTTTTCCTGACCGTCTAAAATCTGGGCTATGGCACCGATGGATATATCTTCCGGTTCACGGAGAAGGACGTTGCCGCCGTTTGGCCCGCGTTTACCTTTAATATACCCGCCTTCTTTGAGCATCTTTAATATTTTTTCAAGATATTTAAGAGAAATACCTTCTCTTCTGGCCGAGTCTTTGCTCGGGACCGGTCCATTCTTGGAGTGCAGAGCTATATCGAGCAGCAAGCGTGCTCCGTATCGGCTTCGAGTAGTTAGTTTCATGAAATTTTTCTCTGATCTGTTATTTGAATTATCGTAAAAGTCGTTGTTTATAACAGGTTAATAACAGGAGGACGAAAAGAATGAAAGAGGGGAAGATTTCAGCTCAAACAATGCAAGGCAGAGTTATTGTAAAAACGGTTCCTTTGCCCAGTTCAGATTCAACAGCGATTTTTCCGCCATGTTGTTCAATTGTCTGATTGGAGATGAAAAGTCCGATGCCGGTTCCTTTTTTCCCTTTTGAGGAAAAGAATAGAGTGAAAATTTGATTTCTGGTTTCCTGATCCATGCCCATGCCGGTATCGGATATTACGATGATAAGATTGCTGTCTTTTAGCGAGGCGGAAAAGCCTATGGAGTAATTACGGCCTTCAATAGGATTATCGCAGGCATCAACTGCGTTTTCCAGAAAATTTACCAGTGTTGCAGACATGGCACTTGAATCTATTTGGATAGTCCCAAGGTTTTCGGGGATATCAAGTGTCAGCTCAAGCCCTGCGGTTTTAGCCTTCGGTACAACAAGTTCCGCTGTTTCGTTCAGGAAGGTGGAGGCATCGATTGCTTCAACTTCAAGTTCACGTGATTTTGCATAGTAAAGGATATCCAGCACCATCTTTTTGACCCGGCCGACGGTGTTTTTGAGCACCTTGGTAGCAGCATCAACGCGAACCTGATCTTTTTTGCGCAGGCCGGATTCAAGACGATAGATACCGCCGTCCAGAGCTGTGAGCATCCCCTTAACTCCATGTGACATGGAACCGAGCATGAAACCGAGTGACGTCAGATGATCCTGCAGGCGGCGGATTTCTGTAATGTCGGTGGACATTTCCATTACCTGTATAATTTTTCCATACGCATCACGTATAGGGGCAGACCATACCAGTACATTTTTATGTTCACCGTTGCGGGTTGTCACAACAGTTTCCATTTGATGGGAATTTCCATCTTGAAAAGTGAGCTGTACCGGACATTCATTGCACGGCTCCAGACTGTGCTTGTAGGTCTTAAAGCAGTGTGTACCGGATGCATCATCGAAATCTTCTTTGAAGCGGCGATTAACTTCGGCGATGGTGAAGTCAGGATTCTGCACCGAAATATAGCAGGGGGCTTCATCAAACAACCGCTCAAATTTATGTTGAGTTGTCAGTAATTCATCTTTAAGGCGTTGCAGTTCGGTCATATCCACTGAAATATCGAGAACAAGTTCTATTTCACCCTCTTTATTAGCAATAGGAGCGGTGTAAACTGTGACGGGAATTTCTTCTCCGTCTTTACCCAGGAAAGTTTCTTTGCTGCGCTGGCCCTTACCTGTAGTGAAAGTCTTTTGAACAGGGCAGGCATTACCGGCAGAGGTGCGGTCGGAATAAATGTCGAAGCTGTTTTTACCGACAACTTCACCGAGGCGATCTTTGAGAAGTTTGTTTGCGGATACTATTTCGAGGTATCTGTTATGGATGGATACAAGGCAGGGCAGTTCATTAAAAAGGCCTGAACCTGTTTCCACTTCATTTGAGGCGCTTGAGAGTGCTGAGCTAAGTCCTTCAACTACCTGACAGGCCGCAGTCTGACGCTCTAATTCAACAATTCTTTGAGTTTTTTCATCAACCAGCCGTTCAAGATTTTCTGTGTATTCACGGAGCTTGCTTTTCATCTGGATTTTTTCCAGAACACGCTCCAATGAAATTTCAAGAACTTCGTCGTTTATGGGTTTGGTTATGAAATCCGCGGCGTCGAACTTAAGAGATTCAATAGCAAGATCTAAATCACCATGCCCGGTGAGCATGATTATTTCAATTTCAGGGAACTGCCGCTTTACAGTCTTAAGAAGTTCAATGCCGTCCATTTGAGGCATTTTAATATCTGTAAGAATGATGGCTGGCCGGAATGTTTTAAGCAGTTCCAACGCAGCTTGACCGTTTTCGGCAGTCTGGACAACATATCCAAGATCGACAAGTGTGAGTCCGAGAAAGCGTCTTATGCCTTCCTCGTCATCTACAAGCATTAATTTTTTGTTGCCCATCCCGTTCCTCCCAAAAAAGTAGCGTAGCCTGCAGCAATATCGCCGGATAGGCTAATCATCAGCGTCGCCAAGGGCTTTTCTGACGATTTCAATAACATCAGTAGGGTCAAAAGGCTTTTTAATCGTCGCTACTGCACGTTTGATGGCAAGATGAATGCCGGATAATCCGCTGATAACAATAACGGGTATATCTGAAAATTGTTCTTCCTGAGTCAGCCTGCGATAGAAGCGCGGACCCCATTCATGCGGCATTTCAAGATCAAGTGTTATTAAATCAGGCTTTTCGGCCATGGCTACATCGAAAGCTGTGAGACCATCAGATGCACGGCAGGTAAGGTAGCCGTGGTCTTCAAATACGTTAATCAGGTAGTCGACGATGTCCGGATCGTCATCAACAACCATTATTTTTTTGGGCATGCTTGTCACCTATTGGATTATTTGACGGGATTTAATTCCCGCTATGGAGAAAAGCGGCACCTTACCAGTGAGCCCTTTTAATGTAAATCGGCCGGCCTGCAACTTCGTCGCAAGCCGGCCGGGTCAGGAACTATATAATACTTAGCCGATTGTCTCTTTAATAATCGCGATTAATTGATCAGCATCGAAAGGCTTGGTCAGAGTAGCAACTGCTTTAGGAATTGCATACTGATTAGCATTGAGACCGCTGATTACAATGACTGGAATTCTTTTGAGATCATCGTTCAGGGTCAGCTTACGGTAGAAGCGAGGGCCCCATTCGTTAGGCATTTCCAGATCGAGTGTGATCAAATCCGGGGTTTCTTTTTCAGCAACTTCGATAGCTACTTTTCCATCTTCGGCTGTCACAGTTTCATAACCGTTATCACCGAATAGTTCGCTCAAGTAGGAACGAATTTCCTGATCGTCATCAACGATTAAAATTTTCTTAGACATAACAATCCTCCTGATGAAGCTAGAATTAACCGGCAAATTATAATTTCCGCAACCAGCCGGGATTGACCGGCTGCGGTTATTGGGTCGTGTTAGACTTTATCCGGCTTGCTGACGCTGACAACCGGACAGTTAGCCCGGACAATGACCTGTTCCACTGTGGAACCGATCTTTGCTTTTTCTGCATCAAGCTCACGAGTGTGATGGGCCATAACAATCAGGTCCACCTGCTTTTCACGGGCAAGCTTAACTATTTCCACGTAAGGAGCACCTTCCCATACCTCGATATCGAAGTTCTTAAAATCACCCATGAGCGGAACGTATGTTTCACGGATACGTTTGCGGGCAACAATAAGATTTTCTTCGATCTGAGTCTGGTCAAGAACCTTACCGCTGATATCCAGCGCGTGGAAAATGGTCAGTACACAGTCAAGTTCGCGGGCTGTATTAAGAGCAAATTTAAATGCGCTTGCAGCCTGCTTTGAGAAGTCCGTTCCGAACAGGATGCTTGAGAAACCGCCCCAGTAGGAAGCGGACTCACGGTGCACAGTAAGGACAGGGCAGCGGGCTGCCTTGGCTACTTTCTGTAATGTGCTGCCGGGATATCCCCTGTGGTATTTGACGTTATCGCCTGAGCTTGCGCCCATAACGATAAGGTCAGAATCCTGATTACGCGCTTCGCGAAGAATTTCGCGGTGCGGAGCACCTGTCGTAATCACGATTTTGGCATTCTCAGCACCTGCGAACTGTTTAGCGTAAGTGGTCTTGAGTTCTTCTTCAACCCAGGAGATATACTCCGCGTCCACTTCAACTTCTTCGCCTGTGCGAACATCATTTACAACCTGAGAGAAAGCCTTGGTAGGCACTCCCAGAACATGGAAGATCGTTACTTCCGAGCCGTAGCGTTTGGCCATGTCGAATGCTACGCGGGCAGCTCCGAAGCTTGCCGGAGATCCGGTAGTGGCCAAAAGAATTTTCTTAAACATGTGACACCTCGTTCGTTGCGGACTGTTGATGCTACACTCTTGCCGATAAAGGTCGGAGTTACTCTTCGTCCTTTGGCAACATATGCTCGGGCACATCCAGCATACCGATGACCAGTGGTTTGAGGAATGACCAGCGGATGCCGATTTCATACTCTTCCTCAAGGTCCCGAATAGCATCCCAGCAGTTATGGCAGGGAGCAATAACCAGCTTACAGCCGGTATCGAGGATCTGGTCCATTTTTTTACGCAGAGCAACGTTACGCTGCTCACGGTACATGCCTATTCCGTTGAAACCGCCACCACCGCCGCAGCAGTAGTTGTGTTCTTTGTTAGGAGACATCTCAACAAAGAAGCCTGGCTCAACAATGTAACTGATAATTTCTCTAGTAATGTCTTTGAGGCCCTGATTACGCACATAGTTGCAGGAGTCCTGCAAGGTGACAGGCTCTTTGATTCTCTTTGCAGGATCAATTTTGAGCTTGCCCGTACGAAGAGCTTCAGCCAGCCATTCAACGTAGTGAATGTAAGGACGCGGAGGTAATCCGTCTGGACGTCCTGTCCAGTATGGTCCTTCGATGACTGTTGCACGATGGGCATGTCCGCATTCGGTACCGATTGCGCGTTTAGGATTTAAACGTTCAATAGCATCATATACGTTCTGTACGTTGTCTTTGCAGCATTCCCAGTCTCCGGCAAACATGGAAAGGGAAGTTTGTTCCCAGCCTTCAGAAGGCACTGTCCAGTTTTCACCGGCAACATGGAAGAGAATAGCTGCTTCAGCTACGTCTTCAGGGTAATGCTTAGGTTCACGGGCATTACAGGTATACATGATGTCTGCATCCTGCTTGTCCACGGGAATTTCAAGACCCGGCCATTCTTCTTCAGTTTCTTCCGCCATCCACTCACAGGTTTCAACCCAGTCTTCAGTGGTTACGTCCATCTGCGCGCGATAAACGCGGTGCATACCGGAACCGATTTTAAGTTCCCATGGAACGAATCCCTGAGAATAAAGAAGGCCTCTGAGGTATGAGAACATAACGCCCATGTCGATACCGTGAGGGCAGTACATTCCGCAACGGTTACAACATGTGCACTGTGACCATGCTACATCCATGCAGTGACGCATGAATTCGTTAGTAACTTTACCTTTCTTTTTAACGATCTGTCCTAGTGTGGACTGGATCTTATAGGACGGAACCTGCTTAGGTGTCCGGCCATTAACTTGATATAGAAAACAACTTTCTGCGCAGAGTCCGCAATGAGCACAGATTTCCAACCAGGTTTTGGTCCTGGATTTCAAGGTTTTCTGTACTAGCGCCCATAGAGCATCGGAATCAACTTCCAGCTCTAACATTTCTGCGTAGTATTTAGTTCCGCGACTATCAGAAAGAGTCAGCTTAAGCTGCTCATCTGTTTTAATCGGGGTCTTATTACATAATATTCCTTCAGGCATTGTGCTTCTCCTCTATGAGTCTGAATGAATCTGTTCCTGTTACCAGGATAAGGAGGAACCCTTCATGCCGCCGCGTTTGATACCGTAATCCATTCCGATCTGAGCGCGGGACATGAAAAACAGAACAACGTGGCTGAGCTTCGTGAAGGGCAGGCTCAACAACCAGATTTCACCAGTGATGATGTGGGCGGTAAGCCAGAACTGGTAGTCACCGATTGCGTATCTGGCGATAAGGCCAGTGACAAAAGGTGCTAAAGTTATCACCATCATCAAATAATCATAGCCAGTGGTAAGAATTCTTACTTCAGGGAAAGCAACGCGGCGCAAGGTCAATAAAAGACCGGCTACAACTGCCATCCAAGTCAGAAAATCAGCTACACCGCTTGGAAGAGCGGGCAGGCTGAACCCAAGATTTTCCTGTAGCATCACATTGTGGGCGATCAGGAAAATAGGAGTGATCACGACCCCGATATGGAATGCAAAAAACATTAAAGTGAATCCGGGACGAATTCTCCAGACGCGAGCGCCTATAGGGTTCAGGAAGCTGATGATTGAGTTGAACGCACCTTTCAGTCCATAGGACATATGGGCGCGGTAAGCTACTCGGTCAAGCTGCTGGCTGAGGCCCTTTATATAGAGCACGACGCGCACCAACAGGCCACCGAAGCTGACGGCGAACGTCAGCCAGAGCATAGGCCCTGTTAGAAAATCGTACATTTTAATCTCCTCAAGTATCGATCAAACTATTGCTAATTTAATCGTCGTTGTTGTTTCCACCCATCAGGTACTGCCAGAACAGAGTAACCCCGATGAGAGCTCCACCCATGATCAAGTATACGATACCCTTGGTGAAAGTGTAGTACTCTTGCAGGTTGTGTATTTCCATTTGATTTCTCCTAGGCGGCTAGTGTTCGCCTTTGTAGTCAGGATGTTCGAAGAAAATCGGCATCCGGGTGGTAATGAAACGGAAGATAACCACACCGAGAGTAACCACGAAGATAGAGATTCCGATCTCCATCAAAGTAGGGAAGTACCTTTCAGAAGAAGGAAGGTGGTAGTTAAACGCGACCAGTGAAACATTGAATCTGTTAAGAACGATACCAAGAACAGTTATGATAGCCGCTTTCTTGATAATGCTCATATTTTTTTCACGAACACCGAGGGCGAAGAGGAAACAAGGCAGTACTACAAAACCGATCATTTCAACCATGAACCACAAGCCGTAGCCTGAAGTCAGGTAATGCCAGTTGTTGTCGTATGCCAGACCGATCATCTTGATGGCGAAGTATGCGAAGAGCACCAGAGATGCTGCTTTACCGAATCCGAGAACTACGCCGTCGTGGTGTTTGAGGTATTCCTCATCCATCATGCGGTGCAGTTTTTTATGGGAAAGGGTTCCTTCGAATATTACCATTGAGAGTCCCGCTGCGATACTGGACACAAAGAAGAACACCGGCAGATAAGGTGAGTACCACAAAGGGTGCAGCTTAGACGGTGCGATTGTGTAAAGTGCTCCGAGGGAGGACTGATGCAAGGTTGAGAGCACTACGCCGAAGATAGTCAGTGCCAGAGTCAGTTTGACTACAACGGCTCTGAGTTTCTTCATGCCCAGCCATTCGAACATGGCAGGAGTGAACTCAATAAACAGTACTGTCAGATATAACATAACGCATAAACCAACTTCGAAGAGCAGTGAGGTTGTCCCCTGCTGATAGAAGATGGGGTACGGCAACCGCCAAGGACGGCCAAGGTCGTATTGCAGAGCAAAAACAACCAGAGCATAGCCCAGAAACGCGGTCAGAATTGCCGGACGTACTGCGGAGTGAAAGCGTTTAAGTCCGAAGATGTAGCATGCGGCAGAGGTGGTATATCCACCGGCTGCGAGTGCGACACCGCAGAGCAGATCAAATCCGATCCAGATACCCCAAGGGTTGTTGTCATCAAGATTGGTGACAGCCCCGAGGCCTTTGGTGAATCTGAGAACAGTTATGACCAGACCCATAACAATGATGGCACCTGCAATCACATTGAATGTGTTGATTACAGATTTTGGTCCTGTGTTGCCGGGATTGGACATTAGGATTCCTCCTCGCTGTTTTCTTCCTGCTCTTCTTTGGGAGTCAGGGCTTCTTCTACAGCTTTCTTGACCTCAACTTCGATCTGACGCTTGTTAGCGACATCAGCCTTGGTAAGGGCCTCGGAAAGGGTCTTTTCAGCTTGTGAGCTAGCTTGGGCAATAGCATTTGCAACTGCTTCCTTCTTCTCTTCTTCGGCAACTTTGTCTTTGCGTTTGCTTACAGCATAGATACCACCGAGAAGTGCGGGCCAGAGTCCTGCAACCATGGGTACTGATGCGAGTGCGCCAGCAGTGAGTTCGGGTGCGGATTTGGTTCCCAAATCTTCGCGCATGCCGATCTCAGAGAAAGGAACTCCGGAGAGATAAAGCCAGCTGGTTCCGCCCATTTCTTTCTCACCGTAGATGTGATCAATGTAACGGTCGGGATTACGCTCAATGCGTTTGCGGGCTATTTTCAGCAGCTCGTCTCTTTCACCGAAAACCAAAGCTTCTTTAGGACAACCTTCAACACAGCCGGGCAGTTTGCCTTCAGCTAAGCGAGGAGCACACATGGTGCACTTCATGACTCTTGGAGTCAGAGGTTCGTCGTATTCGTAAGCAGGTATTTCGAAGGGACATGCTACCATACAGTAGCGGCAACCTACGCAAACGGATTCGTCATAGACGACTGCGCCGTTAGGCAGCTTTTTGAATGCTTTTACAAAGCAAGCTGAAGCACATGCCGGCTCCAGACAGTGATTACACTGCGACTTGCGGAAAAGAGGGCCTTTGGCACTCTTGTATTTATTAACAACAGTAAGAGTCTTGGCATCGGTTCTGCGTTTTGTGTCCAGCACTGTCAGGTCATCATACTTTTTGTCCGGAGCGGGCAATTCGTTGACCTTATTACAGGCTTCTTCACATTTGCGACAACCTATGCAGCGAGTGGCGTCGAAAAGGACGCCTTTGCTGCCGGGGTAGCCGTTGAATTCCTTACTAGCCGAAGCTACACCGGGAATAGAGGCTCCCACACAGGCTGTGCCTAGCATTCCGAGGAATGTTCTGCGTAACATTTATCCGTTCTCCTTCGGGCTAGCCGTTCTTTTTCGGTTCGTGACAGGATGAACAGTCTGTAGAAGCAGGCTTTTTGAGTTCCATGCTTTCGTGACAGGTCATACACTGGGCGTGATAGGCCGCCTTGAGAGCCGGACGTCCGCCCTGTTCTTTAGCTGCAGCATTTGCGTGACAGCTTGCACAGCTCGGAGGAGTCTTGGATGCAGGGCTGTTGTGATGACAGCTTGCACAGACAGTCAGAGGAGTGCTGTGGAACGTGTTGGCCAGGGAATTGCTCTTCATGTTCTCCACCAAAGTGAATATAATCTTACGGTGGGGAAGCTTGCTTTCTTTGTATTCGTTTTCCAGAGCGTTGATGGTTACGAATTCAGGAATATCAGCAGTTTCGAGCATTACCGGAGAAGTAGGCCTTTCGATGATAAGGTCTTTAGCAAGCTCAGCCTTGGCGGAGGCGTCAAGAGCTGCCGGGTTGGTATCATCTTTAGGAGCTTCGTGGCAGACAACACATGTTGTTTCGGACTGAATAACCTTTTTAGGCATCAGCTCATGGCAACCAGCACAGTTGGGATCTTTCTGTTTGATGGCGTGACAACCTACACAGCTTTGTGGACTGTCGGGGTTGTGCATAGCCTGATCGAGAGTGATGAAACCACCGTCTTTAGAACCTAGCTCGGTGTGACATTCCGAGCATGATTTCTTAAGAGTTTGATGATGGCATGATCCACATGATTCTGTGACGTTTTCGTGAGCCTTGTGATTGAAAGCGACCGGAGACATCTTGCCTTTGACTTCTGTCTTGGCAGCGGAATCTTTTGGTGCCGGTGCAGTCAGCAGGACAGCATCAGGCTGCTTTCTGGGCAGACGGGGCAATATACCGCCCATTTTTTTCAGCAACTGAGCGTCATCAGCTTTAATGTCTGCTGCTTCGGCGAGGCCATGACATCCGGCACACTGAACGGGGCCGAACTTTTTGGCTTTGGCTGCTGCCAGGTCCAAATGACAGGTTACGCACTGGCTGTGGAAAGCTTCTGAAGTGTTTTTCTTCACATCGCCTTCTGGTTTGGCAGTGTGACAGATACCACAGTTTTCTTCCTGTCCTTTCACGTATACGAGCTTCTGTGTTGCTTTATCGTATTCGTGGTGACAGCTTCCACAGTTTGTTTCCTGACCCTTGTCATTTTCAATGATTTTTGAGTCCCAGTGACGGAAATGCAAGGTTTTATCCATGCTCGCTGTTGCGCGTTCCGCTTTGTACTCAGGGTCAGCCTGATGACAGCTGCGACATTCTCCGACCTGAGGGCCGGTTTTTTTGCCTGCAGCGGCATCCTTCGCGTGACAGCTTATGCAGCCGTTGTGGTAAATTTCCTTTAACTTCTCAGGAGTGCCGTCCTCAACCCGCATAAATTTAAGCGAGGTGACATCCTTGTTTTTCTGGTGACATGCAGTACAGTCTTTACCCTGTTCTGCCGCCGCCTTGGTGTGTGCATCGTGTAGAAACACGACCGCAGGCAATTCCAGTTTTTGCTGAGCGGCAATGGCGTCGATCATAATAAGATCAGGACGCTGTTTACCTTCACCCTGCGGGGTTCCTACCATACTCATTGCTTCCAAGTGGAAGCCGAGTACCCCAGCTAGGACGATCAGAATGCTGGACAATCGCAATAATTTTTTCCCGTTTGCCATAATTTCGATCCCCTCTCTCAAAGCATTGGACGATGTAGCTGTATGCTCAGACGTCCTTTGTTGCCCCGTCTCGTGATTTCCGGATTCGCTGACTCATATTCCCTCAGCGGGAGCAGCCAGCATTAAAAACCCGGGCACACAGATTCGATGCGCTTCATTCCCTATCTGTTAAGTTGGTATTAATACCTACTCGTTTGATAGGTATTTTTACCTGCCTGTTAGGTATGTTAATATTTGTAGTCTCGTCAAGGGGGGTAGGAGTAAAAAACACTTCACTTTTATTGTTGATAACCGACTAAAATTGTCTGATTTTAAGTGTTTGTTATAAAAGCTTTTTATTATCAAAATAGGGGTTATTGGAGTTTCGCAGAGTTATTGAATTAATTTTTTTACGATTTTAAGAATTGCGTAACTGATGTGATTTAAATCTTTTTTTGATCATAATTTAAAGGTATTATGAGGAGATAAAAAAAGATCTTACGATGATTAATCGTAAGATCTTAAAATTTATTGGTCGGAATAAGAATATTTTAATTTTTAGCCTATGGCCGTGATATAATTACTTAGGGGCTCGATATTTTGAGTCAGCGGTTTTTTTATGTGAAGTTTTCGTGGTGTGAGAAATGCCGGATAAGCCATCTGTCCTTCTTCTTTCATATTTCTGTGCATCTTTTGAAAGAGGTATAATTGTTAATACTTCTTCTTGTTCGCTATATAATATTTTGTAGGACATCCTACTTCCATCAGCTACAGCTTCTACTGGAGTCGCGACGACTTCCCACAATCCGCATGTAAAAAGATCGGCAACTCCATGAAATAATGCCCGGCTTGCTTTTGCGCCGCCTGAGTAACCATCAACGAATGAAAAAATATCATATTCAACTGAGCCATCCGCCCGTTTAACTGTACTGATAGGTTGTCCGAATTCTCCAAGCATTACAGATCTTGCTTGTCCTTCAATTATCATGGACATTTCTTTTCCGTCTGGCTGATTCGCGGCCATATATACTGAGCATCCGCTAATGTTTATTAACAGTCCCATTACAATAAGTGTAAACATAGCATTTAACTTCATAATAATTCCTTTTTAGTAATTAATAAATAATTAAAATATTAATTATTCGTTTATTTATATTATTATGATGTGTCAATGGATATTTATTATCTATGTGTGCATTGATATGAATTCTTTTTAAGGTGTAATTTATTTATTATTCGTATTCTAGATAGATTCTTTATAGGTAAACTGGGATTAACCTTTTTTAACCTGCCAATTCATTAAAAAACTGAAATCATTGCTAGGTATAGAATATCGGAGCTGACAAAAAGGATGACATGATGTGGGTTCATATATAATACTTATTAAAACTCTAGGTTAGGCTTAGTAATATTTCTCCTTCCAGAGTATAACTAATAAGAATATGTGAGTGTTTTCAATATGCCGGATAAGAAACAGCCTTTTGCCGCGGCTCCAGAAATACAGGCTCAAGATCAAGAAAGTGAGCCTTTACTTGATGAAAATACTTTGAAGCCGGATGAACGATTATCCCCCAAGGATATTGATTTCCAGCCTCCTTTAGTGATCTGTCTTTCTATCATAAGCAGACTCATGGGTAAGCCTGTTTCTTCGGCAACTCTGAAGGCTGGTATTCCGCAGCAGGGCGGGGTCATCACGGCGGCTTCTATCGTCCGGGCCGCAGAACATATCGGAATAAAAGCAAAGACCGTACACCGTCCTAAATTAAGATCAATATCAAAGCTGGTGTTACCCAGTATATTGCTTATGCGGGGCGGTAATGCTTGTGTGTTGATTGATACCACAGAGGACACAGCGCGTGTAATGATCCCGGGTAACGGGATGGATGAATCTGAGATTCCGTTAACTGAGCTTGAAGACGAATATACTGGTTATGCCATTTTTACTCACCGGGCGAGTAAGCTTGATAAACGGGCAAGCGAATTTAAATTAGTTAAAGCTAAACGCTGGTTCTGGGGAACAATATTCAGTTTTTGGCCCATTTATAAACATGTTATCGGCGCTAGTGTTATGACGAACCTCATAACTATTTGTGCTCCTTTGTTTGCAATGAATGTTTACGATAGAGTTATACCTAATAACGCTATGGATACCTTGTGGGCTTTGGCTATTGGTGTCGGGATAGCTTATTTCTTTGATTTTTTGCTAAAAAATCTGCGTAGTTATTTTGTTGATGTTGCCGGACGAAATGCTGACGTCTTGATTGGTAGTCGTCTTATGCAGCATCTCATGTCCGCAAGATTGGACCATATGCCGGAATCAGCCGGAGCTGTTGCAAATAATATACGTGAATTCGAGTCTTTAAGGGAATTTTTCAGTTCCAGTACGTTAGTGGCCTTTATTGATATGCCGTTCCTTCTTTTATTTATCTGGGTAATTTATTTGATCGGCGGGCCGCTGGTTTTCCCTGTAATTGCGGCAGTTCCGATTGTGATTCTTGTGGGGATTCTTATTCAGATTCCTTTTCAGCATATTATTGAGAATCACTATAAAGAATCCACTCAGAAAAATGCGCTTCTGTTTGAAATAGTTCACGGTCTTGAAACTATTAAAACCAGTCTGGCTGAAGGCCGTATGCAATCCCGCTGGGAAAACGTTGTGGGTATGAGTGCCCATTCCAGTAGCAGTGCAAAGGTTATGGCTAATATTTCTATTACGTTTTCTGTGTTTATTACTCAAATGGTCAGTGTCGCGATTATTATCCTTGGCGTTGTTTTAATTTCTAAAGGTGAATTAACAGTGGGTGGATTAATAGCGTGTAATATACTGTCCGGCAGAGCCATGGCTCCTTTGAGTGCTGTTGCAGGATTGCTTTCCAGATATCAGCAATCCCGTATGGCTTTGGGAGCACTGGACATGTTAATGAAACTGCCTAGCGAGAGGCCAGATGATAAAGAGACTTTTCATTATGCCGGAGGTGATCCTTCGATCACATTTAAGGATGTTTCATTCAGCTATCCGGGTACGGACAAAGCTGTTCTTAATAATGTTAATCTTCATATTAAACCCGGTGAAAAAGTCGGAATAATCGGCTGTATCGGTGCCGGTAAGACTACTTTAGGTAAACTCTGCCTAGGGCTTTATCAGCCTGTTGAAGGCAGTGTGAAGCTCGGGGATATTGATTTAAGGCAAATGGATGTTGCGGATTTGCGAAGGAGGGTAGGGTATGTTGCTCAAGACAGCCTGCTTTTTTACGGAACTTTGAAGGACAACATCGCTTTTGGCTTACCGGAAGCAGATGATCAATCTATTAGATATGCCGCTGATATTGCGGGTGTTACTGCTTTTGTAAAAGATCATCCTGCTGGTTTCGGTATGAAAGTCGGTGAACGAGGTTCGTCACTTTCGGGCGGACAGCGTCAAGCTGTTTCCATAGCGCGTACTATACTTCTTGATCCCGAAGTTTTAATTATGGATGAGCCTTCCAGTAACATGGATAATCAATCTGAAATTAGGCTTAAGGAGAAATTGCGTCCTTATGTTAAGGACAAGACCCTCATCGTTATTGCTCACCGGCATACTATGCTCGACCTCGTGGATAGACTGGTGATTATGGATAAAGGAAAAATTGCTGTTGACGGACCTAAGAAGGCTGTGCTGGATGGTTTAAGATCTGGAAAAATAAAGGTATCTATATGAGGCTGTTTTATGTTCGGTAAAAACAAATTAGACAGTGAAGAACTACTCTTTGTGTCGGAAGTGGATCAGGCTTTGTACGGCAAAGGGCGAAAGTTCACTTATATAATGTATTTGACCATAATGGTGTTTATTGTTGTTTTCGGTGTATGGGCTGAATATGCTGTTTTAGATGAAGTTACCCGCGGATTTGGACGCGTTATTCCCTCCCAGAGAATTCAGGAAATTCAGAATCTTGAAGGTGGAATACTTAGTGATATCTTTGTTTATGAAGGTCAGGAAGTAGAGAAAGGAGAGGTGCTTTGTCGTTTGCAGAATGAGCAGGCTGCTAGTTCTTATCGGGATGCTTACGCTCATTCCATAGAGCATCATGCTGCCATCGCGAGACTTAAAGCTCAGGTTGAGGGAACGAAACCTGTTTTCGATAAGGAAGTCATCGATTTCGCACCACAGCTGGTGGAAGAACAATTAATGACTTATCACGCTCAAATGCGAAAAAATAAGATAGAAATTGAACTCTTAGAAGATCAATACGACCAAAAGGTTCAAGAAGTAGCCGAAATGAGAAATCGTAAAAGACTTCTTATGAAGAACCTTCAGGTTGCACTGGAGCAACGGAATATCGCAAAGCCTTTAATGGAAAAGCAGATTCATTCCAAAATGGATTATCTTGCGTTGGAGCAGAAGGTTCTTGAATTACAAGGTGATGTGGGAGCTCTGACTATGGGACTTCCCAGAGCGATGAAGGCTGTAGAAGAGTTTCGCGGAAGGGTAGATAAATTTAAGGCTGATCTTAATTATGAAATGTTGCAGGAAATTAACAAGCGCCGTCTTGAACTTACTTCTCTTACGGAAACACTTTCCACCGGTAGTGACCGAGTTACACGAACTGATGTCCGTTCACCTGTCAAAGGAATCATTAAACGCATAATGGTGAATACTTTGGGAGGGGTCATACGCTCAGGTGAATCCATAATGGAAGTAGTGCCACTTGATGACACCTTGTTAGTGGAGGCAGAGGTCCGTCCTGCGGATATAGCTTTTTTGCATCCTGATCAGAGGGCGATGGTTAAAATTACAGCGTATGATTTTTCTATTTATGGCGGACTGGAGGGCATTGTGGAGCGTATCAGTGCTGATACAATCCAGAATGAAAAGGGTGAAGAATTTTATCTGGTTAAGGTTAGAACAAAGAAAAATGCGATGCTCTATCGCGGAGAAAAACTTCCTATTATTCCGGGTATGACCGCGCAGGTGGATGTTTTGACAGGCAAGAAATCTGTTCTGGATTATTTGTTAAAGCCTATCTTAAAAGCTAAGCAGAATGCGCTGCGAGAGCGTTAATATTTTATGTTGTTCTTTCAAAGCATACGCGCTGTAAGAGCAACTGTTCTGTGTGTTCTGTTTGTGGCCTTTTTTGTAATCGGGACGGAAGAAAGTGGTTTCGCAGGCTCAAAAAAAGTTGTTAAACAAAAAATATTCGAAACTGTCGAGTTCAAAGGTAAGATATCGAAACTGCCTAAATGGACTAGAGTTTTAGCCGGTATGAAACAATGGAAAGGATATTTCAGCTCTAAATCTAAAGCGTCTCAAGCATCCAAGGCGGGTTGGAAACTTCTAAAGAAGCAGATTGCTTCCAAGCCGGAGATGGATCGGTTGAGGGCTGTGAATAAATATTTTAATCAGTGGCCCTACCGTTTGGATAAGCAAAATTACGGTATGACGGATTACTGGGCGACTCCTATAGAATTTTTGAGCAAGTCCGGTGATTGTGAGGATTACGCCATCGCCAAGTATTACGCTCTTAAGGAGCTGGGATTCAGCAAGGATAAAATGCGTATTGTCGCTGTCCGGGATAACATAAGAGGGATAGGGCATGCCGTTTTAGTCGTTTATTTGAGTGATGATGTTTATGTTCTTGATAATCAGACCGTTCTCGTTTTGTCGCACACGAAGTACAAGCATTACGTGCCTCAGTATTCAGTGAATGAGAACTTTAGATGGTTCCATGTGGCACCTGCTAAGAAAACTACATATAAAAAACCGATAAATAAAAAGTAACCATTCAGATGGAGTTAAATCATGGCAGAACAACAATCCCCGATTATGCATAATGAGACGTATCATCCTCAGGAAGATAAACCGACGAGCAAGATCGTTTTGGTTCTTCTTTTGGTGCTGCTTGTCTCGATAGGGATTTGTTTCTTAGCGAACCAAAGTATTACGGATCGCAACGAAGACTTTTTAGATAATCAGCAGAAACGATTAGCTTTACTCAGCGATGGGCGAGCTGAAGCAATGGAAACATGGCTGAAACATCTTAGCAAAGAAGGTGATCGGCTGATTAAATCAGATCTTTTCAGGTTGTATGCCTCGGAAGTTGAGGTCTTCAAAGATGATTTATCTTCAATTTTCAGTATGAGTTCATTTGAGAATGGAGAGCTTACAGAAGATAAGGCAGAACTGGCAGCGCAATTGCCTATGATGCAAAATATGCTCAGAGAGTTTACGACTTATACGGGCTTTGTAACTGCAAGAATACTTAGCACTGATGGTCAGGCTTATATTGCTACGGATGGATATCTTCCTCCTCTTGATGAAGCCCAGATGGTTCTTGCCAGTGAAACAGTTACTAATAAAAATGCGCAATATTCGCCACTTAGGAAAACCCCGCAGGGGCTTGAGATGGATGTTTTTGTGCCAATGTTTGCTGATAGCGGTGCTTCAAAAGTCGTTGGGCTTTTGATGATGACACAGCAGGTAACAGGCAAGATTACAGAATTACTCTCTAACTCTGCTTTATCAGCGGAGGGGGAGCGTACCTGTTTAGTTCAGAAGAAAGGTGAAGGGTATTTGAATGTTTTGCCTTGGACTTCTGAGGGATTTGCCGAAGTACCGAATTCTGTGAAGTTTGAAAATTCCGGTCTTGCTTTTGGTGAACGGGATGGTTTGGATAATTATAAAAGAAAAGTTTATTCTTTAGGTGTCAAAGTTGACTCTCTGGATTGGTGGATTGTTCAGCAAAATGATTATGAAATATCCAGAAAGTCCATTGATGCTTTTTCCCGTTCTGTTTATATCGTTTCAGTTTTCGCTATTCTCATAGTTATTCTCATGGCCGGATTAGTCTGGTGGGTTCTAGCCAGCGTCAACAGCAAACGCATGGCAAAAAAATTCGAGTGTCTAGCTTCTCAGATAGACTGTCAGAAGCGTTTTATTGACAGCATCAATGCGGCTGTTGATGAGTTTATTACTTTGAAAGATATTTCAGGTAAATATACTTACGTTAACGATGCTTTTGCTGAGGCTACCGGACGTTCGAAAGAAGACCTTATCGGTATGGATGACGCAGCTATTTTCGGATTTGACACAGCAAAGCGTTTAACAGCTCCTGACAAGGCTGTTTGCGAAGCTGACCGTAAAATTACTTTCACTGAGTCAGTCTTTTTGCGTTCAAAACGTTATCAGTTTCATATTGCAAAATCTCCATATAGAAATGCCGCCGGCGCATGTCTGGGAGTTGTTTCTGTTTTTCGGGATATTACGGATTTTGTAGCTGTTCAAGAAAATAATAAACGACTTGTTCAGCGGGCTATAATGGTTCTTGCCAACACAATTGAGGCCGCAGATCCTCATCTTGGCGGTCATACAAAACTTGTATCCGGAATTTCCGTGGCAATAGGGAGAATTATGAACCTTTCTGAAACAGATCTTTTGCAGCTGGAGACAGCGGCAAATCTTTCTCAGATTGGTAAGGTTTTTGTGCCTAAAGAGATATTGATTAAGCCCGGAAAGCTGACTGAAGAAGAAAAACTGATAATGGAACAGCATGTCGAACACGCTTATAAAATTCTTAAGGATATTGATATCGCTGAAGACGTTGTTCAGGCAATTTATCAGATGAATGAGCATTTGGATGGTAATGGTTATCCAAAGAAGCTCAAGGGGGCTGAGATTGTCGTCTTGGCACGTATTCTGGCTGTTGCGAACGTTTTTTGTGCCATGATAAGACCCCGAGTTTATCGTGCAGCAAAAACGACTGAACAGGCGCTTGATATTCTAGTTTCTGATACTTCGAAGTTCGATCATGACGTTGTAGAAGTTTTGAGAAAGGTTGTTTCTACTTCAGAAATTGAAAAGCTGCTTGCTGGCTAAATATTTTTTTGTAGCAAGTCATTTGTAGATAAAAGGCCCCGACGCGAATTCGTGCCGGGGCCTTTTATGTGGTGATTAGACTTTGGTGATTTGATCTTGTTGAAATAGAAATGTTCAGTTTGTTTCTTGCAAATAAAAAAGGGCATGATCCTAAGACCATGCCCTTATGAATTATTCTTTACTCTGCTTATTCAGGAATAGTATCATATGTGGCCTTGGCAACTTCCAACGTATTCACAAGTGTACCTTGAAGTGTAAGGAATTTGTAAATACTGAATATTTGATTACTTCGGGCTGTCTCAAGCAACACACTGTTACTGAATACTTCGTTGATTGCATCGAGAACATCAAGAAGACTGCGCTGTCCTACATTAAACTGCATAATATACATATCGCGCGATTCAATGCTGTATTGAAGAGCTTCTTCATGAAGTCTTATCTGATTTGAGGCGGTCTGGAATTCACTCCAGGCCGTTGCGACCTGACGAGTGATATCATCAGTGGTATCCCTAAGATCAGCCTCTGCTTCCTTGATGCGTGAGTCAGCAGCCTGAGCGTCCTTATAATCTGTTCCGCCGCTAAAAAGGTTCCAGGAAATACCGACCATTGCCCGATTGTCTTGTAAATATGTTTTTGACCCGTCCAATTGATCTGTGTAACGGGAGCTGAGTTTGAGATTAACATCAGGATACATACGGGCCTGAATAATCCCTTTGCTTTCTTCAGCAACTGAAATTTCAGCTTTTGCGACTTTTATTTTAGGGTTGTTCTCCAACGTTTGGCTCAGCACTGAGTCCATAGTGGTTGGAGCCATACTTGCTAAATACTCCGCAGGAGCAAGAGCTTTCGGCTTTTTGCCGACAACTCTGAGGTATTCGGCTTCAACCGTTTGCAAATCTCCGGTGTAAGTAACAAGGGTTATTTCTGCTCTTGCTACACGTCCTTTCGCCTGCATTTCATCAGCTTTATTACCTGCTCCAGCTGTAACTCTTTCTGAAATATTACTTAAAACATCTTGGTGGTCTTGAATGTTTTTTTCAGCCAGCCCCATAAGTTTGCGTTCCCGCAGAACATTGATGTGTGTCCGTATAGCATCGAGGGCTACAGTTTCAACATTGTCGAAAAGTCTTTGTTTTGCTGACTCCAGTCGAGCTTTTTCACGGTCATACTGGCTTAAGCGTTCCATACCATCAAAAATATTTTGGGTTAACGTCAGTGAGTTGTCAGAAGCTCCGTTAGAATCAGTGTTTCGGTTTAAAGTTCTGGTGGCAGCACTGTCGTAATTTTGCAGGCCCACACTTGATGACGCATCAAGTGAAGGGAAAAAGCGTCCCAGAGCAGCCGAGAGAGTTTCGTCTACCGCCTGACGATTGAAGAGTAGGGATTTAATTTTAGGATGTTGTTTAACCGCTTGAATGACACTTTCTTTTAAAGAAACAGTTCCGTCGATTTCTGCATGGGCGATATTGAACGTGAAAAGAGTTAAAATCAGTATGAGTAGGATAGTTTTTTTCATTTAGTAAGTGTCTTTTGGTATGTATTAATAAAGTTATGACAATTTTAAAAATAGTTAATATCAAATTGAGTAAATAAATCAGCTCATCTTCATATGAAGATGAGCTGATTTATTTAAGGAATATTAGCTGTTTGTTTCTGGATGGTCAATTATGTTCTGAATTAGTGAATTCATGTCGGAAGATATTGCGGTATCTACTAAGTCTGTATGAAAGTCTGCTGGTGCTATTCCCATAAGTTTAACTACAATATCATCTGATGTATCCGATGTTCCATTGTCGAATAACAATTCGGTATATGCGCTTTCAGTACTATTTCCTGCGAATCCTGTGTATGTCATATTATCAACAGTATCGGTTGTTACTTGGATGGAATCATGGTTCGCATCGAAGTCATTTACAGTAATATAGGTAGAGTCTTCACTGTCAGTATTTATGAAGGACTTATCGATAATGATTTTATCTGCACCTTCACCTGTTACGATGTAGTTGTTACCGCTGCCTGCGATAAGGATATCATCGCCACTACCGCCGAGCAGTATGTCATCCCCGTCACCGCCATAGATGATGTCATTTCCTTCCTGTCCGTAAATAATATCATCGCCACTACCGCCTGAGATAGTATCATCGCCGCCTTGTCTGCCATGACCTTCAGAGTCCAGCGTTTCTTGACCTAGTTCGACGTGATGTTCTTTAATATAATCCCGCGTATCATCTTTCGACCAGTTAGGTTTAGCTTCAAGCTCTTCAAAGACTTTCCAACCCGATCCTTCAGGTAAATTAATATTATGCAGATCTGCTAGAGTATTCGTGTTGATTGTGTCCCCAAATATGAGGTCATTACCACCACCTCCGTATATTTGATCCGCTCCGGCATCTTCCAGTTGGAGCGTGTCTTTAATAATAACGTCCAGAGTCTGATTCAGATCAGAGCTATACTGTACAACAAGAGCGTGACCTGTGCTGTCAATGGCATTCATCAGCTCACCTTGAGTATCAACCTTGATTCCATCAATATAGATGTTAGCTCCATTAAGCCTTGTTGTAGAATTCATACCAATTGCTACGGCGCGCAAACTATCTACAGCATTTTGCAGGTTGGCAATGTCGTTTACTTGGTCATTTTTACTAATTCCGAAAAGGTGTTGTAAGTTTGAGGTAGAAGTGTGCCGGCCATTTCCTGCTATTCCTGAAGGCGTATTATAGTAGGTCGGAGCTCCATCTGTGATAAATAACGCGTGTGTCTGGTCTGCGTACGCGGAATGAGATTGTGTCCAGCTTAAGGCGTCCATAAAGGCGTCTTCGTAGTTTGTTCCGCCATAAGCATTCAGGTTATTAATGAAAGTTGTGGCTTCAGCGTGACTGCCATTTTTAGTAAGTGTATATGTTTGTGCTCCATCAACATCGGTATCGAAGGACATTAAGTGCAGAGTAACTGTTCCGCCTGTTTTATTAACTTCGTTTTGTAATGAGTTCAGCATAGTGTTCATCGCTGTTTTCATATTAGCAAGGTCATTGCCGTCCATTGAACCGGAAGTATCCATCATTACAACATAGTTATAGTTTAGCGGAACTGCGGTTGTTCCGCTTATTGATCCTCCGAAGTCTCCAGACAGAATATCAGCGGCTGAGCCTCCGTTTATAGGAGCATTTTCATCACCATTAGATCCAATGATGACACTAGAATCATCTTTACCTGCAATAGATATCTCTAAGTTAGCAGTATCAGTTCCTCCATGACCATCCGATACGGTGTAAGTGATGGTCTCGGAAAGTGATTCGTTGTCGTTCAGAGCCTGAACCGTGGCATTGTCATTATCGATTTCATACGTGTAGGAGCCATCTGCCTTGATGGTTATTTTGCCGTATTGTCCTTTAATTTCAGTTCCGACATCGTTTCCTATTCCATCAACTTTTATGACAGTGAGATGATCCGCTTCGCCGTCTGAGTCATTGGTAAGGACATTCCCCTCTATGGAGGTGGGTGAATCTTCACTGATAGATGCCGTGTCATTTATTGCTTCCGGCGCATCGTTAATGGCATTGACGTGAATAGTCGCAGTTGCTGTGTTGCTGGCTACATTATGGTCATCGGTAACGGTGACTTCAATGTGTCGATCTGCGGTGTCAGGGGTATCACTTTCGTTAGAAAATGTGACGGATTGAATAGCTGCCTCGAATTTACCGAGTGGAGCTGTTGTCCCGTCTGTAGCTGTTAAAATTATTATCAGCTTACCATCAATTATTTGAGGTGCAGATGCACTGATACCGTCCGGTAAATCCTCTGTATTCAGATGATCTCCGTTTTTAAAATTGGTCAGCACGATCTTCGCGTTTGTCATTGTAGCGCTGTCAACATCTCCAATTTTTAGGTCTGTTGAGGCAATTGAAATACCTCCGGCATCCTCGGTGAAAGTCGATTCGTGGACAGTTCCTGGAGTTATGTTGATTACAATGTCATCAAAGTCGTTGTTACTATTATGTGGCAGATCTTCCATACTTACAGTGGTAGATCCATCATCATTATTTACGGTTCTGAAGTGGTTATGCCCACCCGGGTTATATTGATCTTCGGAAAAATATACGGGGGATTTAGAGGCTTCCCCGTTTACTTTGAGAATTAATTGATCTCCAACGGTTTCAAAAGAAAGGGTGGAGGTGCTGGAGTAATGGTCGGCTCCATCGGCTATAAGAAAATATTCATAGTGGAGACCTTCCGGTAAGGATGCAATCTTTTCTCCTTCGAGTTCAACGAGTGTGTTCTGGTCGGTAATTAATATTTGCGGGTTGGAAGGATTGCCATTTTCATCGACAACATAGACGCCGAAGATATTGTTAAAGGCAGCATTTTCTTCTACAAAAGTCATTTCAATTTGGCCGTTGTCACCATTTAAGTCGATGGTCGGCGCATCATTAACCGCGTCGACAGTAATTGTGCCTGTCGCCTGAGTAATGTTGTTGTTTTTCGAGCCGTCGTTGATATCGAAGTTGAATTTTACTTCACCGTTAAAATCTTTATTAGGTGAGAATACCCATTCGCCAGCTGTATTTTGAGAGAGTGTTCCGTCCGTACCGACTAGAGTGAGATTCTGCACAGTGAGCAGGGCGTTATCGGTGTCAACATCATTCGCAGTGGCAAGCAGCGTTTCTTGGGTAATGATGATGTCGGTATCTTCGTTTGTGGTTACAACAACCGGAGTGCTGGTCGGCGCATCATTAATCCCTTCAATATCGAAGGTCAGTTTGGCGGTTGATCGGGCACCTTCGCTGTCGATCACGGTATATTTGAAGGTTTCAGTTGCTCCGCTGTTCTCTGAGAGAGCATCGGAAGCTTGCTGATCAGCTACATAAGAATACGTTCCATCGGCACTGACGGTAAGTGTTCCGTATTTTCCAATAATGGTTGAGTCTTCATCACCATTAACAACCTTCTGGTTGTGGGGGTGGCCTTCATCATCAGTGAATGAAACATTAACTACGTTCAGTTGGGTTGTATTGCTGCCTTCGTCGCTGTAGTCCGTGTCTTCGGCATCAGTGGCGTTATCCAACAGGTTCCCTTTGGAAGGGGCGACAGTGTTGTCGTTGTAGGCTTCAGAGGCAGTGTCGTGTTCGTTATGCAGTGCCGGAGCATCATTTCTGGCAAAAACCGAGATAGTAGATGTCGCGGTGTTGCTGACACCTTTATTGTCATCGGTAACAGTTACGTTGATAATGCGTTCAGTCGTATCTGGAGTTTCGCTGTTATTGTAGAATGATACTGAGCGGATAGCAGCTTCAAAGTCAGCAGGGGAGGCGGTATGTCCTTCTGCCGCTGACAGGGTAACGATTATTTTGCCGTTATCTTCTGTTGTGGAAGCTGTGATGTTTTCCGGTAGGTTACCTACACGCAACAGATCTCCGTCCATGGCGTTGGTCAGCACAATTTCGGCAGTGGTCATTGTTGTGCTGTCTACATCTGCAATTGTGAGTCCTGCCGATGCTACATATACTTGGCCTGCATCTTCAATGAAGGTTGCATGGTATCCGGTTCCGTCTGATCCTTCGGCTGGGCTGAGGCGGACGACTACGTCTAAATAATCTTTATCCCCGCCGTTTTTTACATCTTCCATACGGATGAGGGTTGTGCCTCCCTCCTCCGTCGTAATAATGAAATGACCGGGAGCCGGAGTTCCATCATTCGCTTTATTACCTGATGTTTCTTCGCTACCATTCAGAGTATCCGGATTGTTTTCCATCTGGGAAAAATAAACAGATTTAGCTGAGGGGTCTCCGTTTACATTAAGAATTATTTTTCCGTTAGCGGAAGTGAAAGAAAGTTCATTGTCTGCAAGGTCGGGGTAGTATCTACCTCCGTCTGAAATTAGAAAATACTGATAAGAATGTCCTTCGGGTAAAGTTCCAAGGACATGATTTGAACCAGTGGTCAGCGCATTCTGATCGTTTATAAAAACTTGAGGATCAGAAGGGTTCTCACCGTTAGCGTCAACCTGATAGACTCCGAATATATTGATAAATGATGCCGATTCGCTAACAAAAGTCATTTTAAGATGAGAATCACCATCAAGGTCAATGGCCGGCGCATCGTTTTCGCCAAGAATATCCAAGCATAGAGTGGCTTGACTTTTCTCGCCGTCGGGATCGGTGATAGTATATTCGAATTTTTCACGGGTGTAACCATTGTTGCCGTCATCGGGGCTGCTTGGAAGAGCGTCTACAGCATCTTTATCAGTAATGTATGAATAGGTTCCGTCGCTATTGATAGTCAGTTCACCGTATTTCCCAACAATAGTGGAGGAACTGCCGGATTCAACCTCGACATTCTGTACGTCACCGCTTTCGTCAGTGAATGAAATATTGTTGACCGTAAGCTGATTTGTATCTTTATCGCCTTCTGTGAGGTCTATATTATCAACGTCCGTATCATTTGAAAGGACATTTCCTGTGGCAGGATCGATGTCGTGGTCATTTTCGCGAAAGTTGTTAACCTCGTGGTTAGCTATGGGCGCATCGTTAACTGCGTCAACAGTAACAGTGCCCGTCACCTTGGTGATGTTATTGTTTTCCGCACTGTCATTTATTTCGAAGTTGAATCTTACTTCACCGTTAAAATCTTTATTAGGTGAGAAAGTCCATGTGCCGTCTGCGTTTTCGGAGATTGTTCCGTCCGTACCGACTAGAGTGAGATTCTGCACAGTGAGCAGGGCGTTATCGGTGTCAACATCATTCGCAGTGG